>CAXTOI010000103.1:0-9704 GCA_964245645.1 uncultured Novosphingobium sp.
GCGTTGCAGATAGCGTCGAGGTGCGGCAGTTTGTGATTCAGGATGCCAATCTGGAGAAACGCACCGGCAAGACACCGCTGGAATTGCAGCGCTGGTTGCGCCGCAGGATCGACATTCGATCCTTGCGGGGCGGGATCGTCCAGGTCGATGTCGATGATGTCGATGCGCAGCTCGCGCAGGATATCGTGACCTCGTTCATCAGCTCATTGCAGCACCGGCTGGGCGATATCAGTCGCAAGCAGACATCGTACAAGCGCGAGATACTCGTGAAGCTGGTGCTGGAAGCTTCCGATGGCCTGGCCCGAACACAGGCAAATTACGACGCCTATCGCTTGCAAAACCAGGAAGCCGTGCCCGAATTACAAACCGGCAGTGTCGCCGGTCGGATTGCCCAACTTGAAGCAGGGATCAAGGGCAAGGCCATTGCCTTGTCGCTCGCCCGCCAGCTGTATACCGATGACAATATCATTACAAAACAGATAATTGCGGAAATGGCGGCCATGCAACAGCAGCTTGCCGCGGCAAAGGCGACCAATCCGCAATCGGCCCAAAGCGTGGGTAGCGTCGTTGCGAGCACCAGCAAGCTTTATCAGTTGCAGCGCGAACTTGGCCTGCAGCGTGCGCTGTATGACAGCTATATGCGTTTTTTGCAGGGGACCTCGGTCGAAGACCTGACATCGACCGCCAATATGCGTGTGCTCGAGCCGCCGCACATCAACCCCGAACGGCAATACTGGCTTCCGGCAATGGCGACGGTGGTCGCACTGATAATACTATGGGCAACCATCGAATTCTACCGCCTGCGCCCGCCGCTGGGCGCGCCTATCGGTGGGGGTAAACCGCGAGCTGACAGGCAAATTCCAGACGCCGACACTGGGCACGACCGTGCCTGACGCTAGCGGTATCACGCCCGAGATTTTTCCCGAAATCTCGGTGGTCTTGGCTTGCCGCAACGAACAGGACAACGCAGAGGCGATTGCGGCGGCGGTAATCGCAGTACTTGAACCGGTTGCAGAATCCTTTGAGCTCATCTTTATCGACAACGAGTCGCAAGATCGCACAGTCGAAATCATCAAGCGCATGTGCGCCCGCGACCCGCGCATTCGGCTGATCGTCAACACGCGTAATTTCGGTCAAATGCGTTCACCCACGCACGGCATTTATCAAGCCAGCGGGCGTGCCGTGATCTCGATGTGCTCTGATTTTCAAGATAGCCCCGATCTGCTGCCTGAATTCATCCGTCGCTGGCGGGCGGGCGTCGCGATCGTCTTGGGCGTGCGCCAAAGCGAAAAATCCGGCGCTATACTGACTTTTATGCGCGGAATGTCGTACCGCTTGCAAAAGCAGTTTGGCGATTACCCGATCATTCCCAATGCCACCGGCTTTGGTATTTATGATCGTCGCGTCGTGGATTCGATCCGAGCGCTCAATGAACCCGAACCATTTTTTCGCGGTCTGCTGGTCGAAACCGGTTATGCGCTGGAAACCATCGCATTCAAGCGTCCGCCACGCGCCGGCGGTAAATCGAACAACAATTTTTTCACGCTGCTCGACTTCGCACTTAACGGGCTTGCGGGATCTTCAAAAAACCTTCTGCGCGCTCCGCTTTATGTCGCGTTCTTCATAATGCTGGTGACGGCTGTCAGTCTGTTGGGTGCAGGAGTGGCCTTGTTCACCGGGCATTCGTGGCAGCTGTGGCTATTTGCAACGCTGCTGGAATCCCAATTCGGCATGCTGTTCCTGTTTTTGGGACTGCTTGGTGTGCAGGTCGCGCTCGTTTCCGAACGCACGCGCAACCAGCCACTCGTGATCGAGCGCGAGCGCGTCAATTTTGTCGACAAGGTCTGATGTTGGCGAGACCTGATGCCGTGTTCGATTGGAAGTCTGCGCACGAATGGCGCAGGCTGTTTCGCTATTATCAAGCCGGTGTGCTTAACATGGCATTCGGCTTTGGCCTGTTTGCACTATTTGTGCGGACTGGTATGAATATATATTTGGCTCAGATTTTGAGCCATTTCATTGGTGTGGCTTTTAATTATTTTACTTACAGCCGCTACACCTTTGTTGAACGCCCTGGAAAACGCTTTAGATTTTTTTTGTCCTATGTAGCGAATTACTTCATTAATCTTGTTGCACTTGCCGTCCTACTGAAATTTTTGAAGTCGCCGTATCTGGCAAGCTTGATTGCAACGATAATAGTTTCATTCCTGAATTATTTCTTTCTGAAGCGTCTGGTTTTTCCGGAGTTTTCTGAATGAATAAAAAAAGTTTTTATTTTCTTATTATTGAGCATATTTTTGCTCTCATAGTGCTAATTGCATTAATCTATGATTTTTGGTATTTATTCACTTATAGATATTTCCCGCAGCCATTCTTCTACGACATGGGCGATACGTGGATGGATTGGTTCAATCCGGCATATTGGTCGCATGTCTCCGGTACTTACGATTCTTATCTGACCATCTATCCACCGCTTACATACGTTATTTTGAGGGCGGTAACCTGGGGGCCATGTTATCCTGGGGCGGAAGGCGGCTGGTCACGTGAATGCGATGTGCTGGGCGTTGTATCCTTGCACATCGTCTATGTCATGTGCGTGGTGCTTACCGCCCGCACGATGCTCAAGATCGACCGCCGCACTGCTTTGCCCCGGTCGCTGGCCTTGAGCATTGGTTTGCCGATGATGTGGGGGCTCGACCGTGGCAATGTCATTCTGATAACGTATATTTTTATCTTGCTTGCTTATGGCCCGCTGCTGCAAAGGGCGTGGCTGCGTTGGCTGTTCGCGGGCCTTGCCGTCAATATGAAGGTCTACCTGATCGGCACTATTGTAGCGCAGTTGCTCCACCGCCGCTGGCGCTGGGCAGAGGGCGCGCTTATCGCCACAGTTTTGGTCTATCTCGTCACCTTTGCTCTATTCGGTTCGGGCAATCCGATAGAGATATACAACAATATCAATGCTTACGCCGATGGGCTGGTCATCAACAATCCGCTCGACCTGTGGATGGCTTCGACGCTGCTGCCGCTGCAACAACTGACCAATTCCAAGGTTTTTCCCACATTACTGATATTGGGTTCAAATCTGACGACGGTGATCGAGGTCATGACGCCGATCGTCATGCATACGGCACAGGCGATAATTGGGTTAGGTGCGCTCGCTTGTTTTCTGCGACCCGAAGTGATCCCGCGCACGCGCATGTTGGTCTTGAGTGTTGGGCTGGCCGTGTTATCGACCGAGGTCAGCGGTTACACCGAGATTATCGTGCTGCTGTTCACGTTCATGGAGCCATCGCGGGGTGTGTTGCGTCGTTACGCATTGCTGGTCGCGTATCTCATCTGTGTTCCATTTGACATCAACATCGATTCGCTGCCGCCGTTGGTAAAAGATGCCTTCTTTTTTCGGACGGAAGTGATCGTCGAATACTCGATTCAAATCGGGCCATTCCTCCGTCCGCTCCTGACGCTGTCCATCCCCGTGTCACTTGCGCTGCTGACAATCATTGAGGTTTGGCAGGACATTCGCCTTCAAGGATGGGCGCAGCGCTGGCGTTTCCGCCGTGACGTACCTTTCCTGCCCTGGATCCAGCACCCGTTGGCACCTGCCGCAATGCGTACTATAGGCAGCGTCGACGACGGCGCCGCTTTGTCGAGCGAAACGCAAGGTTGATCGGCGATGGTATGGAAAGATGAGGCGCCCGGCGCTGGGCTGCGGCGGCAATTTTGTTGCTGGCATATGCACTGCGCATGGATGCGGTCTGGTTCGGGCTGCCTGCGCTCAACGACCCCGATGAACTGATGTTCGAGCGCGGCGCGGAGCACAATTCTTCTGAAAATCTTCTAATTCTTTTTCAAGCATGATCAGTGTCGGCCACGCGACAATGCGGGAAGTCGGTAGGCTCTAATTGGCACGTGAAGCGTCTGCTATGAACCATGGATCACCTCATCAACGCGGCGGTTAAACCCTTTGAAGATTTCAAGGTGCTGTTCGGCGCGCGATGCCGACGAGGAGAGCTTATGCGGGTTGCGTCGAGGCTTGGGCAAGAGGCGTCTTGAACGCCGCGGCGTCACCCCCGGTCGCGAAAAGCGAACAGCCCGCCATCCTGGGTGGGCCTTACACGCCGGCGCATACCGCCCCGCGCCGGGTTGGTTATTTAGTAACCGGCGTCATGATCGCGCTGCTCGGGACCTTTGGCAACGGCTTGGTCTCCACCAATCTTGCTGCTGTTGCCGGTGAATACGGGATAGACTCAGCGGACTCGAACTGGCTGACGATTGCGTACACCGGGATGAGTGCGGGCGCGGCGCTGTTCGTCATCAAGGGGCGGCAGCAGTTCGGCATCGATCGCATCGTCAAGATCCTGTTGTTGTTTTACGCGTCTACCGCCATCATAGAGTTGCTGATCCCAAGTTTCGCCACGGCTATCCTCGCGCGCGCCGCCAATGGCCTTGTCACCTCCACCGGCGTCACCATCGCGATCTATTACATCCTGGAGGCGTTGCCTGTCGCCAGGCGACCAGTGGCGGTGATCATCGTCCTGGGCGCGGTGCAGATCAGCGCGCCGCTGGCCCGGCTGGTTCCCGTCGAGATGCTGACCCAGGATGCCAACCACGGGCAGCGATTGCTCGATCTGGCTATCCCATTGATCGAGCTGGCCTTGATCTTCGCGTGGCCGTTGCCGCCGACGCCGACGGCGCGCGTGTTCGAGAAGCTCGATCTCCTCACCATCGCACTGCTGCTGCCCGCGCTGCTGCTGATCATCGCCGTGCTGGGTGCGGGTCGCGCGCATTGGTGGCTGGATACGCCCTGGTTAGGCTGGCTTCTCGCCTTCGCGGTCCCCTTTGTCTCGCTCGGCCTGCTGCTCGAGATGGGTCGGACGAGCCCTGCGCTGCGCATCGGTTGGATGACCAGCGGCCACATGCTGCGGTTTGCGGCCATCGCCTTTCTCGAACGGATTGCGGTTTCGGAGCAGAATATCGGCGCGATTGGGTTGCTCTCGGCTGGGGGGCTGAACAACGATCAGCTTCACGGCTTTTTTGCGATCATCGCCTTGGCAATGCTTGCCGGGATTGCCGCGGCGGTACTCACGATGAGCGAGAAGGCGATTCCGTTTCAGGTCAGCGCCGCGTTGCTGATGATCGGTGCGGCGTCATGGTTCGACAGTTTTTCAAGCGAGCTGACCGGCCTGCCTCAGTTGGTCTTCACGCAGGCCGTGATCGGCTTTGCCACCACCTTGTTCGTAGGCCCGGCGCTGCTGTGGGGGGTTTTGCAGGTGATGAAATCGGGACCACGCAACCTGCTCAGTCTCGTCATGATCTTCACCTTTACCCAAAACGTCGGCTCCCTGACGGGGTCGGCCCTGTTGTCCAGCTATCAGTACGCGCGTGGACAGGAGCATGGTCGCGTGATTGAGGATGATCTGACGGCGGCGCGCCCGCAGGTCCAGGAGGCGCTTATCGGGGGCACGCTTGCGGCCAGTGCCGTTACGCCGGACCGTGCGACCGCTAGCGCGATCAGCAGCAGCGCGCTGGCCGGCGCGATGCAACGGCAGGCATCCGTCCTGGGCTTCCTGGACGTGTTTCGCCTGGTGACGGTTGTCTCGCTGGCCGGCGTCCTGATCGTCGCGGTTTTCACCACCCGCTCCAAGCTTGGGCAGCGCAAAGAAGGACGCGGGAAATGACCGATGTCGACCAGTCTGGGGATCCCGGCCAACAGCAGCCCCCTGGACAACAGCAGCCTGGCGCGGCGACGCCTGACCCGGCGGTGCCGGTAGGGGATCAAAGCGAAAGCGGCAGCAATGACCGGACGCCGCGGCGCGCGTGGGTCCCGCCGCGCAAGTCAGTATTCGTCGTGATCCTGATTATCGTGCTCATGGTGCTCGCCGTCATTGCGATCCTGGCGGTTTGGCGTTTGCCGCCCTTTACCTCCGGCAGCCCGCTTACCGACGATGCCTATATTCGCGCTGACACCACAACCATTTCGCCGCAGGTGAGCGGCTACGTATCAAAGGTGATGGTCAGCGATTACAGCCACGTTCGCGCAGGGCAGTTGCTGGTGTTAATCGATGACAGCAGTTACCGGACGCGGGTCATGCAGGCGCAGGCGGGGGTCGATCAAGCGCGGTCCCAGCTCGCCAACAATCGCCAGCAGCTCGGGTCGGCGCGAGCCACCCTGAGAGGCAAGGAAGCGACACTTCACAGTGCGCGCGCGCAATATTCGAACAGCGCCATCGAGTTGGCCCGCGACAACGACCTGGTCACCGACGGCAGCGTGTCGAGAAAGGAGCGCGATCAGGCTGAAGCAAACGAGCGGCAGGCGTTGGCGAATGTTCGACAGGCTCAGGCCGATGTCGATGTCGCGGCAGAGAATGTCAAAAGCGAACCGGTGCAGCGGCAAGGGCTCGAGGCGCAAGTCCAGCAGGCTCGCGCGCAGCTGAGCTCGGCGCAGATCGATCTCGCACATTGCCGGATCTTCGCGCCGACCGATGGCCAGCTCAGCGAGGTGGGCGTGCGCGTCGGTGCTTTGGTCGCGAACGGCACCCCGCTCTTCTCGCTAGTCCCGCCGGCCCGCTGGGTGAGCGCGAACTACAAGGAATCCGAGACACGCGACATGCGTGTCGGCCAGCACGCCACGTTCCGGGTCGACGCTCTGGGCGATCTTCGCCTGCGCGGGGTCGTCGAGCACATCGCGCCTGCGACGGGTTCGGAATTTTCGGTGGTCAGGCCCGACAGCATCACCGGAAACTTCGTCAAGGTGCCGCAGCGGATCGGCGTCCGGATCGCCATTCCCGCCAATCAGCCTTTCGCCGATCGGCTGCGGCCCGGCATGTCGGTAGAGGTCTCGATCGACACGGTGCCGGGTCACGGCTCGGTTGATCGTTCCCGATGAAGGGGCGATGGGTCATTCCGCTCGCCGCCTTGATCGCGGCCGGTTGCGCGGGGCCACGACCGCTGACGCCCGGCGCGGCGCGTGTCGTGCCTCCGCCGCGCTGGTTGACCGATCCCGGTCCCGCCAGAGACCCGCTGCCGAACTGGTGGGAGGCGCTGCAGGACCCTGTTCTGGACGAACTGGTCGACCATGCCATCGCCAACAACAGCGATATCATGATTGCGGCCGCGCGGGTGGAGGAAGCCGACGCCGCGTTTCGCGAAGCTCGAGGCGGACAACTCCCGTCCCTCGATCTCAGCGGGCGCGGCATTCCGCGAGAACGCACCTACAGTACCGTGACCGGGAAAGGTATAATCGTCAGCGCTTACGAGGTGGAGCTGGGCGCGTCCTACGACACCGATCTGTTCGGCCGCCTGCGCGACCAGACGGCCTCAGCCCGCGCTACGCTGCTCGGCACCAAGGCCGCAGCGGCGGCGGTGCGCATCGCGACGATCGCGGGCGTGGTGCAGGGTTACGTTGCCGTGCGGACGGACGATGCCGCGATCGCGATCGCCACGGCCACGCTCGCCAGTCGGCAGAAACAACTCGCGCTGGTGAAGCATCAAGACCGTGACGGCGCGACGTATCAGGTTTCGGTGAGCGAGGCGTCCTCGCAGGTTCATGCGGTCGAGCAGCAACTTGCCCAGCTTCAACTGCAACTCGCGCAGCAGGAGCATGCATTGAGCGTCCTTCTCGGCGACAATCCCGAAGTCATCCGGCGTGGCAGGCCGTTGGTCGAGCTCCCGTTCCTCAACCTGCCGACATCGGTTCCGGCAGCGCTGCTTCGCCGCCGTCCCGACATTTACGAGGCCGAAGAAGCGGTTGTCGCGGCAGACCGCACGCTGGACGCCGCGCGTGCCGCGTTCATGCCCGACCTGCGATTGTCCGCGACGATCGAGCGGCTAGGCGCAAATCTTCTACCCAATCCGCTTTCCCTCTACTCATTTGAAAGCTCGGTGCTTGCGCCTATCTTCGAAGGAGGCAAGCTGCGGGCAGCCGCCGACCTCGCGGCAGGGCAACGCGACGAAGCGGCGTTCGCTTACCGCAAGGCAGCGCTTTCCGCGTTCGCGGAGGTGGAAGACGCGCTATCCGGCACCGCCTTGCTTGCTGACAAGGAAAAGGCCGCGCTGGGGCAAGTCGCGGACGCAACATCGGCCTTGCGAAACGCCCGGCGACGGTTTGCTACCGGCTATTCCGCGTATCAGGATGTGCTCGACGCCGAGCGTGATCTGCTCTCCGCGCAGCTCACTGCCGCGCAGGCGCACGGCGACAGGATTACCACCATGGTGAAGCTCTACCAGGCAATGGGCGGCGGCTGGGAAAGTCCGGAGACACCGACCAATCGCGATTTTACGAAATACAGCGCGCTACCGCGCTAGCGATCCGCATGAAGACCCGGCGGACCCGCATATATTGACCGGAAACTGGTGCCGCTTAGAGGATTCGAACCTCTGACCCCATCATTACGAATGATGTGCTCTACCGACTGAGCTAAAGCGGCTCCCGAACGCCTGACGCACCCGGCCGGCCGCGCGTTTACGGAAGCATCGCAGGCGGCGCAAGCGCAAAGGCGCGTGGCCGGTTGCATGATCGAAGCGGCAGACGGCAGGCTTACGCCACCACGTCGGATGCCGCCAGGACCGCCAGCGTCAGGATATCGGGTGCAATCGCGGTCATCGGCACGATCTGAACCGGTTTTTCCATGCCGATCAGCATCGGGCCGATGGTCGCATTGCCGCCCAATTCTTTCAGCAGCTTGGCGGAGATGTTGGCCGATTGCAGCCCCGGCATGATCAGCACATTAGCCGGCGCGGACAAGCGGCTGAACGGGTAATTGGCCATGACCTTGGGGTTAAGCGCGGCATCGGGGGCCATGTCGCCTTCATATTCGAAGCCGAGATTGGGTTCGGCATCCAGGATCGAGACCGCCTCGCGGATGTTTTCCAGCCATCTGCCCGCCGGATTGCCGAATGTCGAGAACGACAGGAAGGCCACGCGCGGCTCATGACCCAGGCGGCGCGCCACAGCGGCGGTTTCCTTGGCAATGATCACCATCTGCTCGGCATCGGGTCGCTCGTTGACCGTCGTGTCGGCCAGGAAAGCGGTGCTGGTCTTGCCCACCATCAGGTGAATGCCGAAGGGGAGATGGCCCGGCTTGGGGTCGAGCACCTGGCGCACTTCCCTGAGCGTCTGGGCAAACGGCCGGGTCATGCCCGTGACCAGCGCATCGCCGACGCCCAGCTTGAGCAGCGCCGCGGCAAACAGGTTGCGATCCTGGTTGACCATGCGGCGCACGTCGCGTTCCAGGAAACCACGCCGCTGCAACCGTTCATACAACACCTCGACCATCGCGCCGACATGCGGCGAATTGGCCGAGTTATGAATTTCGTAGCTATCCGCGTTGCTGACGCCCAGTTCCACCAGCTTGTCGATCACCGGCTGCTCGCGCCCGACCAGCACCGGTTCGCCATAACCGAAGTCGCGGAACTGGATCGCAGCGCGCAGAACCACTTCGTTCTCGGCCTCGGCAAAGATCACCCGCTTGGGGCTCTGCTTGACCTGCGCATAGACGTTGGTCAGCACCGAGGTGGTCGGGTTGAGCCGCGCCTTCAGATTGTGGCGATAATCGTCCATATCCAGGATCGGCTTCTGCGCCACGCCCGAGTCCATCGCCGCCTTCGCCACGGCGGATGAGACCACTTCCATCAGCCGGGGATCGAACGGCGCCGGGATGATGTAATCGCGGCCGAACTGCTGGTTCTTGCCATAGGCCGCCGCC
>CAXTOI010000104.1:0-7892 GCA_964245645.1 uncultured Novosphingobium sp.
GCGAGGCGGAGGCGGGGGCTCGGGGTGAGTTGGCAATGAGAGGGGTGCCCAGTTCACCCCCTCCGTCAGCCTTGTCGGCTGCCACCTCCCCCAAAGGGGGACGATTTAAGAGGCGTGGAAAAAACAGCGCGCCGTCCACGCCATTGAACACCAACCGGTATTCGCGCCACGCCGGCTCGCCCAGCAGGTCCTGCCGCACGGTGTCGCTGATGAACACCAGCCGATCTGCAGCGCGCAGCATCGGGCGGGTGACAAGCACATTGGCCAGCGCCATCATCCCGCGTAAAACCGGCGAGGAAAAGGCGATGCCGGCGATATGCTGGATCAGCACCACTTTGCGGCGTCGCAGCCGCGCGGCCAGCATGGCACAGATCGAAGTGACATAGAGCGAATCATGGACGATCACGACATCGCTGCGCCTGGCTTCACGCCACAATGCCCGCAGACCGCGCCAGCCGGGAATCGGCATCGGCAGACCGGTCAGCGCCTCGGTCGGATTGATACAGCGCAATGGCACGGCGATGATCCCAGCGCCGGGCAAAGCATCGGCATCGCTCGCCGCCCATACCGCTTCGTGCCCGGCGGCAGCGAACTGGCGGCATAGCTGCCCGGCGACGCGCTCGATCCCGCCGCCATGCGCTTCGTAGAAGTGGCTAACCGTCAGCACGCGCATTGGGTCAGGCCCGACACATTTCAGTCCGCGATCTTGACCGCGATCCGGCCGGTCTGGTCGATCCGGTTCAGCAGGATCGGGCGACGGGCGAAGAACTCGTCGACCGCTTTGCGCGCCCCGGCCCAGTAGCCGTAATCGTCGATGATCAGCACGCCGCCCGGCGACAACCGGGTCCAGAGGTGTTCGAGTTCGTGGCGCGTGGATTCGTACCAGTCGGTGTCGAGCCGCAGGATGGCAATGCGATCGGGCGCTTGCGCGGGCAAGGTGTCTTCGACCATGCCCTTGCACAGCGCGATCCTGTCCTGCGGGTAGCCGGTCGAGGCCATATTGGCGGCGACATCCTCGATTCCAGCCTTGCACCAGATCTTTTCCGCGTCCCCCGAGCCTTCCAGCAGGCTGGCGGCCGAGGTAAGGTCGCCGGCGCGCAGATCGTGTTCGGACGGGGCCGACATGCCGGTGAAGGTATCGAACAGATGCAGGCGGCGATCGCTGCTCCCTTGCGCCAGGAACGTCAGCGCCGCGGCCATGCTGCTGCCGCCGCGCCACACCCCGCATTCGACGTAGTCGCCGGCGATCCCGGCGTTCAGAACATAGCGCACGGCGTCGCACACCGCGGCGATCCGTTCAGGCGAAGTCATCGTGTAACGTGCAACCCGGAAATACGTCTCGCGTGTGGCTATGTCGACATCGTGCATGCGCCAATTGACCGCTGCTCGGCTGTTGATTGCCCCTTCGACCAGGCGGGACAGGCCATCGCGTAAACTCACTTGGTACTTCCTTTGACGGTTCTTCCCCTGGACGTCCGCAGCACCGCCCACCGCACCGCCAGAAAATTCCAGCTGAAGAGGACCAGCGACGCCAGCGGCGCCGACCATGCTATCGACCAGCCCAGCCCATCGTGGGCGAGCCCGATCAGGATGATCGTCAGCGGCAGATTGAGCAGCATGGCGCCGGCGTAGCGCAGGAACCCGTCGATGCTGCGCTCCACCTGAAACGTCCAGCGGCAATGACAAGCGAAGCCGACGACGGTGACGATCGCGAAAGCCAGGATCGTGGCTACTGCATAATGCAGCCCCAGCGCCGCAAAGGCCGGGATCAGCACCGAACCGAGCACGAAGCAGACGCCTGCAACCATGCCATAGCGCAGCGGCGCCGGCAGCCGCAGGATCATGGCTGCCCTCCGCCTGCCTGCAGCGGCTCGCACAGCGCGATATATACCGAGCCATTGTCTGCCTTCATCGGGGCAGGCGTGAGCCGGTCCTCGACCAAGCCACGCAGATTCATCGGAATGGCCAGCAAGCCCGACAGGACGCCACCGATCAACGGCAAGCGCTTCAGGGTAAAGCCGAAACCGGTCAGCCGCACCATGGTCGTGGTCGCCAGCGGCCCCACGACCGCATCCATGCGCCGGACGACGAAGCCATGCCGCTCGATCGTCAGCGCCAGGCCGGTGCGGGTCCAGCGCCAATGGTCTTCGGGATGCGGGTGATACAGCCAGGTGCCGTGCGTCGAGAGCACCAGCCGTCCGCCCGGCCGCAACATCCGGCGGATTTCGGCGAAGTAGGTTTCCAGCTCGCGCACATGCTCCAGCACCTGGATCGACAGCACGACATCCACCGAAGCGTCGGCCAGCGGCAGGATGCCCGCGGGCGAAATCCGAACGTCGGCCGCATCGCCGAAATCGGCGCCGCGGTAACGTCCTTGGGCCGCTTCCACCAAGGGCCGGTAAGGACTGTCGCCGCAGCCGAAATCGAGCACATTTTCACCTGGCCTGATCACCCTGGCCAGCAACGGGCGAAATACCCGCGCCATGCCGCGCAGCATCAGCCAATCGGTGTCCCATAGGCGGGGGGCCAGGCGCCGCGCCGCATCGTTCATCCGCCCGCCGCCGGGGCAGGCGCAAAGGCGGCATCATGCCCGGCGATGATCGACAGCAGAAAGCCGCCCAGCGCGGTCTGCACGCCCACCGCGCCCAGCGCGCTGGCCACGATCAGCGGCAGCACCGACGGCAGCGCGACGAAGCCGCCCGTGCTCCAACGGATACCGATCAGGCCTAATGTCAGGGCAGCGACGGCAATCAGCAGAACGCCGATCGCCAGTGCATATTCGAGCGTCAGCAGATGGCTCCAGCGTGCGATCGCCGGGCGCAACTGGCGATAGCCGCTGCGCACGCCGAAGAAATGCGTCGCCACCGCCATGATCGCGGCGAAATGCCCAACCGACAGCAGAAAACCCGCCAGGATTTGCCAGCTGGTGCCGAACGGGGTCATGCCATGCGCCCAATTCAGCTCATACAGCCCGGCAATGCCGAAGATCACGACCGCCGCGAGCATCGCCAGAAGCGCCGGCACCCCGAACACCCAGGTGGGGCTGAGCATGAGCAGATAGCGCAGATGCCGCCAGCCATCGCGCCAAGGGCGCAGATGCGGCGCGCGATCGCGCAGGTCGGGCGAGAGGGTTGCGGGAACCTGATCGATGCGCATCTTCCGCAGGCTGGCCTTGATCACCATCTCGCTGGCGAATTCCATCCCTGAAGAAGTCAATCCGCAATCGAGGAACGCCTGCTTGCGAATCGCCCGAATACCGCAATGCGCATCGTCTATCCCGGAGCGGAACAACAGGTTGAGCATTCCGGTGAGCGCCGGATTGCCGAGATAGCGATTCTTCCAGGGCATCGCGCCGGCCGCGATGCCGCCGGCAAAGCGCGAACCCATGCACAAGTCGGCGCCATCGATCAGCCGACCAATCATGGCGACGCCGTCGCGAAAATCATAGCTGCCGTCGGCGTCGCCCATCAACAGATAGCGCCCCGCCGCTGCCTCGCAGCCACCGATCAGCGCAGCGCCATAGCCGCGCCGCGCCACCGGCGCGACTCGAGCGCCCAGGCTTTCACTCAGCGCCTGGCTGCCGTCGGTGGAACCGTTGTCCGCGATCACCACCTCCCCGGTCAAGCCGTGATCACGCGCGATCAGCGCCAGCGCCGCCCGGGCGTTCGCTATGCAATGCGGCAGGCTGTCCAACTCGTTGAGGCACGGCATGATCACCGAAACGTCAGGCAGATCGGAGAAGGCAATTTCATCGGGCGCGGGCGTCGCACGCGGAGCCTGTACTGCGTTCAATGCTTATGTCCCGCCCGATCCATCCGGGACCTATCCTTCAGGAACCCTTGCTTAACAAGAGCTGATCGCTGGCAATTCATATGATCTGGACCGAGCAAATAACTGGCGCGCCGAACCTGGGATCGGAAGATTCGCAAGTGCCGACAATAGACAAACCGCTTTGCCTGACCAGCGGTCGGCTTTGGCAGAGAACCGCTTGCCGGTGATCCGGCATGCGGCAGCGATACATGTTCGACACATCAATGCGCACATTAGCCGACAGTTTGATTTGCCACATATATGTCGGCAAGTTATATACAGTGCCAGGGATGTTGGGCAGTCCCGGGACGCATGGTGGCACGAATGCTTTTGGAACCTCTTAACGACGCGGATATTCGGCTAAGCCGATTGTCGCCCAAGGAGCGCGAGCTCCTGGACCAGATACTCAAGCACAAGTCACTCAAGGTCATTGCGCATGACCTTGGCGTGACACCCAGTGCGGTAGACCAGCGGCTGAAGTCGGCCCGGATCAAGCTTGGCGCGATCGACCGCAATGACGCGGCTCGTCGATATTCCGGTCTTCTGGCAAGCTGTAGAGAATCTACAAGCGGATTTGCGCAGCTAGGCAGCGGGTGTGAGTCGCCGGTAGTCATGACTTCGGAACAGCACTCGGCGTCTACGTTCACGTTCAATGACAGTGCGACCATCCAGGTCGCTCCGCCATGGTTCGAGCGTAGGCAGGGGAGTGCGGTCCCGGAGTTTCTTGACGAAAAAGTCGGACGGTTGTGGCGCGTCGTTGCCATTCCGGTGTTGTCGATCACCATTGCGATGCTCGCGCTTGCATTGATGGCCATGGCAAAGTCGCTGTCCGAATTGCTCTGAGGGAATCTCCGCAACCCATGCCTGGCCCAGTGCTTGGCATAGCCAGTCGGAGACGCTCACATGACAATGACCTCGGAAGTCGCCACCCTTCGTATCACGCGTGATCTCAAGCAGTTGGAAGACGCGATCGACGCGGCCATCGCTGCCCAATGCTCGCTGGGGCTGACAATGGCCCAGGCCCGGATCGACACCCAGACCCCCGCAATCCAGGGCCATGTGGCAATGATGCGCCTGGCCAAGGCCGGGCAGTCGCTGATCGCCGCCCGCACCGACGCCATTCGTGCCCATGAGGATCTGTACAAGGTTGGAGTGGAACGGGGCGACCTCCTGATCACCCCGAAGCCGCCTTCATCGGTAGAACGTTTCGAGACTATCGTCGCGGCTTGACGCCGGCATGTCATGGAGAGAATGTTGGGCATGGCGCTTGTCGTGCTCAACCTCCTCCTCGCACTCTTCGCGATCGTTATCGCCTACCGTTCCGGCGGGCTGCCTGAACAACAAGGTGCAACGATAATCGTCGGAATGGCGGTGGTCAGCTATCTGGGGTTGCTCGTCTTGCCCCGGGGCTACGCCGCCGTAGATCCAGTAGCTTTGCTGGCTGATTTCCTGGGTTTCCTGGGATTTGCCGTCATCGGAATATTTTCAAAAAGGGTTTGGCCGCTATGGGCGTCATCGTTTCAACTTCTCAGCGTCGGGGCTCATTTTATAAGGGCGCTCGAGCTGCCAGTCCGGCCGATCGTATACGCTTGGATGAAGACCGCGCCGACCTGGGCTGTGTTGCTTTTACTGATCGTCGGGACGATGGCCAATCGCCGGCGGCCGCTCTCTTAAGAAAGCGCCTGCTGGCCAAGCTGCTCGGCGGCGACCCCGATGCGGCAGAACAACTGGCCGCGACCCTGATCGCAGAGTTCGGTTCGGTCGGTAACGTGATTGCCGCCCCTTCGACCTTGCTGGCCGAGTTTATCGATGATCCCAGGCTGGTGTTCCGCCTGGCAGCGGCCAAAGAACTGGTCATGGAAGGGCTGGGCGAACAATTGGGCCGAGCGCGGTTCGATATTGCCGATCGCCTAGTGCAGCTTTGGGTGATCTCGTTGTTCAAGGAACGCGCTAATGAGCGGGTCCATCTGGTTCTGCTGGGCCGCGAAATGCAGATGCTCGGCGAAGAACGGCTGTTCGAAGGCACCCTGCAGAACGTTCGCATCAATCTGCGTACGATCGTGTCGCGCGGCATCGACGCCGGGGCATCGGCGGTTGTGCTGATGCATAACCATCCTTCGGGCAATCCAAAGCCCAGCGACGCAGATATCGAAGAAACCCGCAAGATAGCATTCCTGCTGAACCACCTGGATCTGCATCTGCAGGACCATCTGATCGTCGCCGGCAACACGATCTTCAGCATGCGCGGCGCAAATCTGATCTGATCGACGCGGTTGCCGTTCTTCGCCGTTGGTTGCTGCGGCGGCGAAGGGCAATGGTGGTGCGGGCGGGGGGAATCGAACCCCCATGGGCAAAGCCCGACGAATTTTCTTACCAGCTACGGCTTTCGCCGCCGTCCGGCAAAGCCGGGCGTTTGTGGTCTGGACTATCCCTTCACCATGCCATTGTAGTGCCGGAGGCAATGCCATGGAGTAGGTGCTGCCCGTCTAGTCTCTACACCTTCCCGGCGGGTTTGCGCCGGGCTTGGCTCGGGATTGCCAGTTGAAAGGTTTCCCCGAATTTGAGCAGTTCTGCTTCGCGGGTTTCCCCGCGAGCACTCATGATTGGTCCAAGTCCGTTGCGTCTACCGATTCCGCCACGCCCGCATGACCAGCCCGCCCTATAGGGGGCTGAGGATTTGGTGCCAAGCGTCATGTGGGGCAGCATTAGCTGACGTTCAGGCGCTCGCGCATTTCCTTGCCGGGTTTGAAGAAGGGCACGCGCTTCCCCGGCACTTCGACCGAATCGCCGGTGCGGGGATTGCGGCCCTTGCGGGCATCGCGCTCGCGCGTTGAAAAAGCCCCGAAACCGCGGAGTTCGACACGACCGCCTTCGGCCAGCCGCTGGGCTATTTCATCGAAGAAGACATCCGCGATCCGTTCGATATCGTCGGCGCGTAATTCCGGATTTTCCTTGGCCAGCGCCAACAACAATTCGGATCTGATCATCGTCGAACTCCAGAAGCTTCATTCAGGCCCGGTCGGGGCGGCGGGCTTTCGTAGAGTCGTAAAATTGTCAGATTTCGGGCACTTATGCAATGCCGCTCGCAGTCGAGCGCCTGGCTCTGTAAAGTTGCGTAGTTTTTTCGGCGCGGCGATTAAGCTGTTTCGGGCGCGCATTTTCGCTAGAGCCGGCGGCAATGAACACGCCTATTCCATCGCCCACCACGCCGGTGCCGCCATCATCCAGCCCTGTCCCGGCCCTGCCGGAAAGCGGCTGGTTCGGGCATCCGCGGCCGCTGGCGCGGTTGTTTACCACCGAGATGTGGGAGCGCATGGGCTTCTATGGCGTTCGCGCGCTGCTGACGCTGTATCTGACCAAGCACTTCGTGCTGGGCGACCGCGCCGCTACCGGGCTTTATGGTGGCTTTACCGCGCTGGTGTACCTGACGCCGCTGGTCGGTGGGCTGATCGCCGATCAGTATCTCGGCTCGAAGCGATCGGTGCGCTTTGGGGCGGGGTTGATGGCGATGGGCTATTTTGCGCTGGCGGTCGGCGGCTCTCCGGCCCAGACGTTCGTGAGCTTTGACGGGTCCAGCCATGTAGTCGAAGTGGTGCATGCTCACGACGGCCCGAGCAGCGCTGGCAACGAACTGCAGATCGTAGTCGAACATCGGCAACTGACTTTGCACAATGCGGCCGACGGCAGCCTCAGCCTGCAAAATGCAGATAAGAGCGAGTTCCGCCACCTCGACCAAGGGCAGTTCAGCGAAAGCAATCGGCAGGATCCGATGCTGGTTGCGATCCTGCTGATCGCGCTGGCGACGATCGGCGTTGGCAACGGCTTCTTCAAACCCAATATCTCGACCATGGTCGGCGCGCTGTACGCGCAGAGCGACCGGCGGCGCGACGCCGGGTTCACCATCTTCTACATGGGCATCAACGTCGGCTCCATCCTGGGACAAGTGGTTTGCCCGATCCTGGCCGACTGGCTGGGCTGGTGGGCCGGTTTCGGCATCGCCGGGGTGGGCATGACCATCGCCTTCCTGCTGATCAGCTATCATGGCGGGCGGCTCGACGGCATCGGCGATACGCCCGCCGGCC
>CAXTOI010000104.1:7902-9598 GCA_964245645.1 uncultured Novosphingobium sp.
GGGGGGGGGGGGCGCCGGCCGGGCTAACCCGCCCGCCGGCCAGGGAGAATCGCGCGCTTGGTGGATCTATGCCGGGGCGGTGGTGGCGATCCCGCTGGTCTATTTGTTGCTGGTCGATCTGATGGCCGCGCCGCCTGCTATTCCGGGTAGCGGCTTGATCGGCTATCTGCTGGCGCTGCCGCTGATGGCCAAGCTGCTGTTCGGCACCTTCGTCATCGGCGTACCCGGCATTCTTGCCTGGACCGCGCTGAACGGCAGTCGCCAGGAACTGCAGATGATGGTCGCGGCGATGGTGCTGGTGGTGTTCAACACCGTGTTCTGGACGCTGTTCGAACAGGCGGGATCGTCGCTGACGCTATTTGCCGATCGCAACACCGATCGCTCGGTGTTCGGCCTGTTCACCATGTCGGCACCGCAGACGCAGAATTTCAATCCGGTGGCGATCGTGCTGCTGGCGCCCGTGATGACTGCGTTGTGGGATTGGCTGGCGAAGCGTGGCCGGGAGCCGTCGATTCCGATCAAGTTCGGGCTGGCCCTGACCGGAGTCGGCGCCGGATTTCTGTTTCTGGTGTTCGGCGCGCAATTTGCCGGGCCAGACTTCAAGGTTGGGCTGTGGTGGCTTGCCGGGCTTTACCTGATCCACTCGCTGGCCGAATTGTGCATCTCGCCAGTCGGTCTGTCGATGATCACCAAATTGTCACTGGCGCGTGTCGTCGGGCTGATGATGGGGGTGTGGTGGCTGTCGATCGCGGTGGCCGAGTACGTCGGCGGGTTGGTGGCGCAGTTGGGCAGCGTGGCGACGGTCGGCGGCGAAGTGACCGATCCACGGCTGAGCCTGGTGACCTATCTCCACGTGTTTACCGAGATCGGCTGGGCGGCGGTGGTGATCGGGATCGTGTTGCTGGCGCTGGCGCGACCGCTGCGGCAGCTGATGCATGGGGTGGTTTAGCCGGGGAAACCTGCTGTACACGACGCGCATTCATCACGACGGCGTAACATCTGCCTCCAGCAGCATCCGCACGTAGCGCGTATAGGGTATTCCATTGAGCTTGGCCTTGGCTTTCAGCGCGGCCAGCAAGGAAGCGGGCAAGCGCATATTCAGTGCGGCCGACTTCGGTTCGATCTCGAAACGCATGGGTTTGAAGCCTGACAAGTCGTATTGCGACAAGTCGGCAGTGGCAACGAATTCTTCAGCGGCCTCGTCGCTGTCAAGCGATGGCATCTGCTTGAGCGTGGGTTCAGGCCGGGCTGTCATAATGATCGATCTCCTTTTGGTGCATATAACGAGCGCTGATCGGGCGCAGCCAGGTTTGCCGGTCGATCTCCCGGCACATAAAGACGATGAATACCATGCGCCTTGCCTTGGTCTTGCCGATGGCGCGGAGGCGCAATTCATCCGGGCGGGGATCTGCCATGATGGCCGGGTTCCCGAGCAACACCTGTTCGATTTTCAATGCGCGACACGCCATGCTTTCCGCATTTGGCCAGTTACCGTTGTCCCAATCGAACCCGGCAATCTTCATAATGGCGTGTAGGCGTTTGTAGATACAACTGCAACAGGTTTCTCTTACGAGCTTCTTTGCCCCGACCAACAGTCATCGCTGCAAGTTGGGGCCGCTTACCGGATGTTGGCGCTCATGGATGCTGGCCTTGTACCATCACCGACTTGTCTCCCGTCCCGGCGGGGAAGGACACC
>CAXTOI010000105.1:0-9578 GCA_964245645.1 uncultured Novosphingobium sp.
TGGTATTGCCATAGAATCGCGTCGTGGCTCAGCATGGCGCCCTTCGGGCGCGACTCGGTGCCGCTAGTATAGATGATCTGCGCGATCGCATGATAGCCATGGACAGCGCCGCCGCCGCATGTCAGCAGATCATCAAAGCTATGCAGCCCGCTTGCCGCCGGTGCATGATCGGTCAGATCTGGAATGGCGGAGACGAACGCCACCTCGGCCTGCGTTGCAGCGATCCTGCCAACATCGAAGCAGTTGTGATCCACAAACAACCGGCGCGCCCCGGAATGCGCCAGGATATAGGCAACTTCATCCACCGATAGCATGAAGTTGATCGGCACCAGGATGGCGCCGATCCGTGACAAGGCATAGCGCAGCGCCACAAACCAATGGCTATTCCTGGCCAGCAGCGCGATACGGTCTCCCGTCAGAACCCCGCTTGCTACAAGCCCCGCGCCAATCCGGTCGACAATATCGTCAAGCGTCGCATAGCTCCACCGCGTGTCGCCGGCTACCAGCGCAATCCGGTCCGGAAACCGCGCGGCGGTCCGGCGGATGGTCTGATCCAGCGTCGCCCGGCGCGCCGCCGTAACCAGCGCGTCGCCTTCATAGTGGCGAAGGGCGGATTGGAGCATGGCGTCCATAATATCCGGCCTACGCGAGCGCCGCGCCAGTGGCTATACGGGCGCAAGCGGTTTCGCGCAAAAAGAACGCCAGAATCCCAGCAGCAAAGGCGCAAACGGTGGCCAGAACCATCGGTGAATTCGGGCCGAAATGATCTGCGCTCCAGCCGGCGCCCAGCGGGCCGCCCACGCCTCCGGCAATCGTGCTGATCCCGATAACGAAACCGATCGCCGAGGACAGCGCTGGCGGCGAGACACTTTCCGAAGGAATGAGCGCGAAATAAAGTGTGGCACCTCCGGTGAAGGCCCAGCCGACAAACATGGTGGCAGTCATGGCCCAGATCGGGCCATGATAATAGGCGACCGCCAGGGGACAGAGCACCCCGGCGAAAGCAGCGGCTATGGCGACCGGTTTGCGCCCGATGCGATCCGAAATTGCCGGCAGAACAATACCAAAGGTGAGCCCCGCCATCCCCAAAATGCTCAGCACCACGCTCATGGCCTGAGCGCTCAACCCTCGGTGTTGAACCAGATAGGATGGGAAAAAGCTGGCCGCGATGGTCAGATAGGCGACCATGAAGGTCGAAATCCCCGCGCAGAGCCATACATTCAGCGAACCGAAGACATCATGCGTCACCGAGCGCGCCGGCGCCGCCACTCCGGATTCGTGGGTTCCCGGGGCGACGACGGCAGACTCGCGAATAAACAAGGCGACCAGCACCGCGCACGTCAGCGCGGGCAGCGCCACGATATAGAAACCATAGCGCCAGCTCGACACGCTGGCGATGTGGACCAGCAACAGCGGGGCGATCACCGACAGCAGGCTCGCGCCGCCGATCTGGACGATTCCCATATTGGCCCCCCGGCGTTCGGGCGATGATTCCAGCGCGACCAACGATTGCGCGAGCGGCAGCACCGGACCCTCCAGCAGGCCCATCAGGGCTCTGGCGCCGAGCAAGGTGGTAAACGAGGTTGCGAAACCCGAGAGGCACGAAAAGATCGAGAACAGCAGCAAGATGATGACCAGCGGCAGCTTGCGCCGTCCGGTACGGTCCGCGATCTGGCCGGCCCCGGCGCCCGAAACCGCGAAAAACACCCAATAGATCGAGACGATCATACCGATCTGGGTATTGGTGAGCCGGAGATCGGGCTGGATGAAAGGTATCAGCGAGTTGATCGAGAACATCTCGAAACTCGCCATGCCATAGGCCAGGCAGAGGATCAGGACGATGGCAAGCTCATAGCGCCGGGGCCGGTCCGCCGGGTCGCCTTGACTCGCCGCATGCGCGCCGACGTCGGCGGTTGATCCAGCTCGGGCGGATGGCTTTGTCATCGGCGATGGCGTCCACAATACAGGCCCCGCAGAGCAGGCTGCATTGTATCCGCCGTCACGGGCCCTTGAGCTCTCACTACCCATCCCCCCTTATCCGCCGGCGCCCGACAGCCAGGCCCGAATTACTGTTGGTCGAGCATTATTCCGCTGGGCAATATCCCGGGCATTATCACTGTCCGGCACTGTCGAAGGCGCCGTCGTTGACACCAAAAAAAACAGCGTAGTAACTACGTTTTTTTTGAGTGTCAACGACGGCGGAGGTGTCTGTTTTTTTCAAATAGGACGCGGATTGGAACGACAATTGGTAACAGGCAGGCATCGCGCATGGAAACGGCGTAAATGGGATGGCCGAACCCGCGTACAACGCTAACGGGATAGACGCCCGGGTTGCGAACGCCGAGATTGCCGCCGGATGAACTACGCGCGGATGAGCATGATGGCTGAATCGGGAACGGATACGAACGCAACTCTGGCAACGGCCAACCGCATTCTGGCGCACTATGATGTGCTTGATGGATTTGGCCATGTCAGCATGCGCGACCCCGTCGATCCGAATCGATTTCTGCTGTCGCGGAACATGGCCTCCGCCCGGGTAACGCCCAGCGATATCATGGAATTCGGTTTGGATGGCGAACCCATCGATCCACAAGGGCGCAGCGCCTATCTCGAACGCTTCATCCATTCGTCGGTGTACAAAAGCCACCCTGATGTCCACGCGGTGATCCATAGCCATTCGCCCTCCGTCATTCCCTTCGGCGTCACCAAAGTTCCGCTGCGCGCGATCTATCACATGGGCGCGTTTCTGGGTGAGGGCGTGCCGGTGTTCGAAATTCGCGACAAATTCGGCGATGCCACCAGCATGTTGATCACCAACGCCGAGATGGGCGATGCGCTGGCTGACGATTTGGGCGCAAATAGCGTTGTGCTGATGCGCGGCCACGGTAATGTTGTCGTGGCGCCATCGCTGAAGTTGGCCGTCTTTCGCGCGGTCTACACCGAACTCAACGCCCGGCTTGAAGCCGAAGCCCTCTCGCTCGGCGGTGGCGCGGTGAATTTCCTGACGCGACAGGAATGCGAAACCGCCACGAAGGTAAGCTATGCGGTGGTGGATCGCGCGTGGGATCTGTGGATCGCGGAATGCCGTGACTGATGTCCGTTGGTCCCGGCGTGCCCACCAATCAGTTCGAACAGGAAATTGATCGTGCCCTCGACACTGGCCAGACCCTTCGAACTGTTCGAACGACCGCTCAGTTCCAGTTCGATCGCGCCATGCAACGTCGCATAGATCACGCCGGTCATTGCGGTCGTATCCGCCGGAGGAAGAACATGTTCGTTCTGGGCGCGCTGTACCAGTCGGCTGAATGCCTCGAAAGAGGCCATAGCTGCCGTTTTCAAGTTGCCGTCGGGTGGCAAGATCCGCTCGCGGAAAAGCAGTTGATAGCGAGCCTGATGCTGGCGGGCATAGTCAATCAGCACTTGCGCGGCGTTCAGCAGCGCAATCCGCGGGTTGCCGTCTGCGGCCTGCTGCCGATTGAAGGATTCGGCAAGAAAGTAGAAATCGCTTTCCGCGACGCCGGCCAGCAGAGCTTCACGCCCAGGAAAATGCCGATAGGGCGCATTATGTGACACCCCCACCTCGCTTGCAACGGCGCGCAGTGTCATCGCCGCCAAGCCACCCTCGTCAAGCAGTCGCGCCGCCGCTGCAACCAGCATTTTTTTAGTCGTGTTCGTCATGCAGCGATACTGTCTCACGCCCGAGAAAAAGGCAATGGACGGGCGAACGCAAATGACAAACGCCATCATCGCCAAGCCACCGGCCGGCACCAACAGCAATGTTGATGTCGTCGATCCCGCGGCTATTTTAACGGGAAAAACCGGACTGCACTGCTGCGCATCACGCTCCAATGCCAGCCTGATCATCAGAGTAATAAAGACCTGAATTTCAGCTCAACCAGAGTGTTTATGGCCTCGGCTCCCACATAACTCGCTTTGCCGCGAACACTTGAAATCGATAAACTCAGGAAAATATCTTTCCGGGGTTGAGTACGTTGTTCGGATCCAGCATCGCCTTAATACCGCGCATGATCGCGATTTCCTGGGGTGATCGCGACACGTTCAAGACATCGCGCTTGTCAACGCCAATGCCATGCTCGGCCGATACGCTGCCGCCGAGTGGACGCAGTGGCTCGTAAACCATTGCGTCGACGGCGCCATGATCCGCCGGCGATCCTGTGCTAATCGTCAAATGCAGATTGCCATCGGCGATATGACCGAACACCGCAAGCCGGACCTCGGGCCAGCGCGCCAACATCTGATCGGTCAGCGTGGTGACATACCGATCCATCTCCCCCTGCGCCAGACTGACATCATATAGGAACGCAGGCTTCAGCCCGGTAACCAGCGCATCGATGTCATCGCGAATGGCCCAGAATCGGTCTGCCTGCGACAGGCTCTGCGCGATGGCGGCGTCACTGACGATATTCAGCTCCCACGCAATCTCGATGATCTCGCCGAGCACCTGCTCTGCGTGTTGCGACACGATCTCGCACAGCACATAGAAGCCATGCGGCTCCTGCAGCGGCAACTGATGTCCCGAACTAGCCGTCACCAATGCCATGAACGAGGGCCACATCACTTCGAAACTTGTCAATGTCCCGTCCGACTTCGCGCGTGCCAGCGTCAGAAGCTGGAGCACCTGATCGAAATTCTGCAAGCCGACAAAGGCGGTTGCCCGGGTGCCCGCGTCAGGCTGCAGCTTCACCACCGCACGGGTGATGATGCCCAGCGTGCCTTCGGACCCGACGAACAGCTGCTTGAGATCGTAGCCCGTGTTGTTCTTGATCAGTCGGTTCATCGAACTCAGCACCGTGCCATCGGCCAGCACCACTTCGAGACCCAATAGCTGATCGCGCGTCATCCCGTAACGCAGCACACTGTTCCCGCCGGCATTGGTTGCCAGCGTGCCGCCGATCGTAGCCGATCCCCGGGCCCCAAGATCGATCGGGTAGAGAAGGCCGGCTTGCCGCGCCGCTTGCTGCAATGTTTCCAGCGGCACGCCGGCTTCGACTTCCACAGTTGGGCCAAAAGTGTCGATCGGCGCTATCGCGCGCATTCTCTCGAGCGAAAGCGCCACATCGCCGGCGCGCGTCGTCGCCCCGCCGACCAGCCCGGTCCGCCCACCCTGCGGCACCACCGTCAGCCCCGCCGCGTTGCACAAAGCCAGAATTGCCGACACTTCCCCGGTGGATGCTGGGCGTACGATACACGATGCCAGCATGGACGTGAGGGGCGGATAGCTGTCAAACCGGCTGCGGACATCCTCCCCAATCAGGACATTGGCCTCACCGACGATGGCGGCAAGCCTGCCCATGGAAAAATCGGTCACGGAAAACTACCCCTCATGATGCGGGGAATCCGCGCCCGGACTGCCCGCTGTCACCGCTGCGATTTGCTGATTGCAGCAACTGCCGTATCATAATGATGTTCAAGATAAAAATCCGCAATCTCTGCGACGGTCGGAAACCACACATCGTCGTGCGCGCGGATTTCGCGCAAAACCTGTTCGATGTGTTCGTGGCGAAATGGTGAACCGGCCAGAAAGGGATGGAGCGCCAGCGGCATAACCACGCCCGGACGGCGCTGGGCCTCGCCGTGGAGCCGCTTGAATTGATCGCGGATTGCATTGGCGAACTGCTCGGGCGACCAATGCCAGACCATGAAGGCGATGATATCGTTGATTTCAGCCGAAAACGGAATGGCGACCATGCGGTTCCCCGGCACCAATAGCGGAAAGGGCTGATCGTCGCCGCCCCAGTCGAGCGTATAGGTGAAACCCCGTTCGCCCAACAATCGCAGCGTATCGGGCGTTTCGGTCAACCCCGGCCCGATCCAGCCGCGCGGCGCGTGGCCGGTGGCGTTCGAGATATCGGCAACGATCTGGTCGAGCAGCTTCGCCTCTTCATCGGGCTCAATCCCCACCCAGCGCGACGAATTCGTGATGCCATGGGCCATCCACGACCAGTTGCCGGCCACCCCCGCTTCGATGATCTGCGGATAATGCTCGCACACGCTGCTGTTGATCGCGGCACTGACGGGCAGACCCAACTCGTCCAGCGTCTCGGCGATCCGCCAGATTCCCACCCGGTTGCCATAATCACGCCAGCTCTGGTTGATCGGGTCGATCGGCATGGAGTATGGAGGAATATACCCTATTCCCGGAACCCCCGGGATAAAATGCTCGATATTCAGATCGACATAAAATGCCATCTTCTTGCCGCCTGGCCACACCAGTTCCGGCCGATTGACAATAGGCCAATAGCTATAGGGAGGGTTTGCCATGAGCCCCTCGATCACGCGGCAAGGTCGAAGGGAATAGGTACCGGCCCTGGCAGTCGCTCAAACGTGCCGGCTTCAAGATCAAATATCCGCTGAGTGAAGCCACCCAGACGCTGGCTGCGCACGATGATCGCCACGGTACGGGTCTCGGCGATCTCGGCATGCGGCAGATGCGGCGGCACCACTTCGACATGCCCCGGCTTGACGTCGTATTGGCTAGCGAATTCGATTTCGGCGACATTGCCCACTTCGGATTTCACCGCATAATTATAAACCCGCTCCTTGCCTTCGATCACGCCATAAGCGGTCCAAGTATGCGCATGATCGTGAATACGGGTCGCGTCATCCGGATTCTTGATTAGGCCATTGATGACAAACCCATAATCCGGATCTTCATAAAACAGCAGGTTGGAGCGCGCATGCGACACTGGCCAGGTCTTGGCATGCTCGGCCAGCTCCGGATCCGCCAGCAAGATGTTGAGCAGGGGCTTGACCTGCTCCCAACGCATCGCCTCATCCAGCGTCGTAGCGAAAAGATCTCGCATGGCGACGACAAAATTATCTACTGATCTCATGGCCTACTCCTACTTTAGCGCGACGCACCGCTGCGCCCGGACATTCTCATGCGATGTGCCATATTGATGCGCACACGCCATATGGCTCAACTCTTTGGCAAGAGGCCAAGCTGCTTGCCGATCAGTCTGTCGACCCTCCGTTTCGGCAGCAACCCCGGTATGGTCACGTTGGCGAACGCCTTCTTGGCTACCAGATAACGCGTCTTGGGCTTTGGCGTGGTCAAAGCCTTGGCGACCACCTCGCCCAGATATTCGATGGTATACCCTGCGCGCCCACCCTTGATCATCGCGTTGGTAAAAGCCCTGAAAGGCTTTTCCCAGGGAGTGCCGTTCAGATGGGTCTGGGACATTGCCTCGGCCTTGTCCCAGACCGCTGTATCGACCGACCCCGGCGCTACGATGATCACATCGACGCCAAACAGCTGCAATTCACGACGAAGGGCTTCTGAAAACCCTTCCACGCCGTGTTTGGCGGCGGCATACGCCCCGAGGAATGGAAAGCTCATCTGGCCTCCGACCGAGCTGATATTGATAATACGCCCCTTGGGTCCGGTCACCGTCTGATCCACGCCTAGCAGCGGCGCAAAAGCGCGCGTAACCGCGAACATGCCGACGAGACTGACGTTGACCTGCTTGCGGAAATCCTCGACGCTCTGAACCATCAGCGGATCGACGTAGGAACTGCCTGCGTTGTTGACGAGGCCGTCGAGCGTGCGCCCCCGCAGCTGATTGCGCACCAGTTCCGCCGCGCGCAACACCGCATCATTATCTTCGACATCGAACAGCAGCGGCGTGAACGAAGCGCCAAACTCCTGCTTCAGCGCGGCCCCGTCCGCCGCGTTACGAACACTGCCGAATACATGCCAGCCCTGTTTGATCAGTACCAGCGTCGCACCCCTGCCGATTCCGGTCGATACGCCTGTCACCACCGCATTTTGCATATTTGCAGAGTCTCCGTCGGCACCTTGTGATCGACAACGTTGACGCTGTCAACTGTGGAGTTCAGAACAAGGCTCCGATCAAACACCCTCTGCTGCTGTGCAGCGGAATCATTATTATATGGTAGAAAACGTGTCATTATGGCGATCTGGCGGCGCTGCTAACCAGACGCCGTGTGTGCGGTCAAAGCCTGGCTCAACTGCCCGCGGAAACGAGCGCACGAGCAGATGGCGACGTTCCAGCCGCCCACCACCGCGCGTCACAAGCGGCCGTTCCGGACATGCGCTCCCCGGCCTATCGAAATTTTGAAAAATTGACCGCGGCCTGCACCGCACCTAAAGATTGACCCGGCCCGAGTGAGGCACTAGTTTTCCGAGATCCCATGCGACGCCGTGATTGCCGTCACATTCCTGTGGCGAGTTCGAACTCTCCATCGCCGATAGCTGTAGATTTAAAAAGCGGCTTGAAAGTAAATTCCGTTGGATTATTCTACATTCGATCCATATCAGTGGATGAGCACAGAAATCGCCGCTGCGTTCACGGCTTGCCTCTTTCGCCGCCGCTATCGGGCCGGACAATGGATTTATTCGCAGGGTGACGATGGCACCGAGATGTTTCGTATCCTCGAAGGCTCGGTACGAATGTCGATTAAGCGATCCGATGGGCGGGAAGTTGTTTTGGTGCTGTTCCAACCGGGTGACTGCTTTGGGGATAGTAGCCTGATCGATGGTGAACCCAGACCGCAATCCACCGAAGCCCTGACCGATGTGCTGGTCGATGTGATCGAACGAACCCGGTTCGATGCGCTGCGGGTCAATTGTCATGGGTTCGATGCGGTCCTGCTGAAGCTGCTCGCCCGCCAGATGCGGATCGTCAGTGAGCATTTCGGCACCAGCAATTTGGATGGTCTTCATTCGCGCGTAGCCGCCCGGGTCATGGTGGCGATGCACTCTTTCGGTGTCCGGCATGAAGATGGGATTCGCCTGTCGATCCGGCTTTCGCAAACCGAGTTGGCGACGATGGTCGGGGCGTCGCGGCAGGCGGTGAACCGGGTGTTGCGGAAATTTCAGGCGGACGGAGTCATCCACATCGAATATGGCAATTTGCTGGTACTCGAGCCGGCGACGCTTGCATCAATCGCCAATAGCAACTTATCGCGCAAGCTGTCCGCGTAACCCAAGAGGGCGCCACCAGGTAACAGGCTATCTGCTTCACGAATCCCGTGCGCGATATGTGCGGGGCTCAGCCGTTGCTCGGCCATCGCTTTCTCAGCGTCGACAGAGCCGAAGTTAGCAGTCCCACATCGCTGCCTACCGCAACAAATGTCACGTTGCGGGCGAAATAGCCGTCGAGCAGAACCGGGTCCGAGGTCAAGATGCCGCTGGGTCTGCCCGCCGCCTTGATCTGCGACAAGGCGGCGTTGACGACCTGCTGCACCGCCGGATCGCCGGCCATGCCAGGATAACCCATATCCGCCGCAAGATCGGAGGGGCCAACAAAGATCCCATCCACCCCCTCGACTTCCAGAATATCGCCCAGCTCGCGACACCGGCCCGGGTTTCTATCTGCACGATGACGCAGATCTGCTCGCCAGCGGTAACGATATAGTCTGCGATGCCGTTGAATTCGGACGCACGGGCCAGTGCCGCGCCGATGCCGCGAATGCCTGTGGCGCATAGCGGGTGGCGGCGACGATGCGCCGCGCCTGATCGGCGGATTTGACCATCGGAACTAGGGTGCGGACTCACTACAGCCACCAGATGACAGCGGCGGCGATGCTGATTG
>CAXTOI010000106.1:0-9558 GCA_964245645.1 uncultured Novosphingobium sp.
CCCAGAGGGGGAGGATTTTGCACTGCATTTGCGGCGCGACGCAGTGTCAATCGGGTAGTCCCTTGACCAGATTTGCGGTCTGATTGTCAGTCTGGAAATCAGCCTGCGCATCGCCCGTTGCCGACGCCCCATCGTCCGTTTGTGCCCGATCCCACGCTCGCCACCATGGATGATCCCCCTGGGTGCTCGCCACGCTGGTGACCTGGCGGCTGGCCAGATCGAGCGCCAGACCGCCGGTTTGCATGAGCAAGGCGCGGTCTGCCTTGATCAGCGCGGGATGGCATGGTCCAGCCAGGACCTGCTGGGCGATGACGATATCGACGCCCGCGCAGGCCTGGGCAAGCACATCATCCGGCAGGCTGATGCGTCTGCGCGCAACCAGCAGGCGCCAGTTCCGCCCGCCCCGGCGCAGCTCCACCAGACAGAATTCGCGATTGCAATGCGCCCCCGGCCAACTGTCCAGCGGCGCGCTGTCGCCCGCCATGCCCGCCACTTCCAGCATTTCGTTGCGGGTAAAGCTGCTGCGCCCCTGGTGCAGGATCATCAGCTGCGCCCCATTGTCCGAAACGACACCCAGATTGCGGCCGTCGCCGGTGATCAGGACATCGGGCGCGCGCAGCCAGGCGATCGATGCCGCTGCCAGCACGGCCGGAACCAGCGCCAGCAGCCGCGCCTTGCCCCGCCACAGGCCCAGCCACAGCATCGCGCTGACGAAAACGACAAAGCGGCCCGTGCCCAGGCTCGGCAGCAAGATCACCGCACCGGGCAGATCGACCGTCCCATGGGCAACCGCCAGCAGCAGACCGAGCGCCTTGGCGGCGAACCACCAGCACGGTGCGCCCCAGCCGGCGATATCGAGCGCCAGCGCCAACCCGATCGATGGCATGATGACGAAGGTGGTCAGCGGGATCGCCACGAGGTTGGCGAGCGCACCATAGAGACCGGCGCGATGGAAATGGAACAAGGCGATCGGCATCAGCGCCAGATCGATGACCATGCCGCTGAGCAGCAGCATCGCGACCTCGCGGCCGATGCGGGTCACCCACGGCTCGTCCCGGTGCGCCAGGAATTCGCGCAGGGGCCGGGCGTCATGCAGCGCGATGATCGCCAGCACCGAGCCGAAGCTCATCTGAAAACTGGGACCGGCGACGGCTTCGGGCCAGATCAGCATCACCACCAGCGCCGCAGCGGCGAGCAGGCGCAGGCTGAGCGGTTGGCGGCCCAGCGCCAATGCACCCAGTATCAGCAGCGCGCCCAGGCAAGCGCGCACCGTGGACACCTCGGCGCCCGTCAACAAAGTGTAGCTCACGCCGGCCACCGCGCCGATGCATGCCGCCGCCAGCGGCAACCGCATACGCAGCGCCAGCACCGGAGCCAGCGCCAGCAGCCGGATCGACAGCAGATATACCAGCCCGACCACCGCGCTGACATGAAGCCCGCCGACCACCAGCAGATGGGCAAGCCCGGCATCGCGCATCGCCTGTGCGTCAGTGGCGTCGATGCCGCCGCGCTCGCCGGTGGTTATCACCGCCGCGATCCCTCCCGCCGACCCCGGCATACGCGCGCGGACATGCGCCGCCAGTGCGGATCGCGCCTGCGCCAGCCAGCCCCCCGCGCCTGCCGGTGAAACGATCCGGGGCGGCCCGATCGCGCCGCCGACGGCGGCAACTCCCTCGAACCAGGCCGCGCGGGCAAAGTCGAAGCTGCCCGGCAAGGCCGGCGCGCTGGGCGGCAGCAGCCGCGCGCGCAGTTGCACGATCGCGCCTGCGGCCAGCCCCGGACGATCCGCGGCGGCGGGCAAGGTCACCCGCACGCGGATCATCCGATCGGCGCGCGGTTCGCGCGTTGCCAGCACCAACCGCAGCCGATGCTCGGCCGGCTCGTCGGTGCGAGCGAGCACGCACCCCGGTGAGCCATGGCACCATCGCGCGGGCAATCGCCGGGGTGCCCACCAATTCGGATTTCGTCCAGACGGTCGCGCAACCGGCAGCGACCATCAGCGCCAGCGCCATCACCGCAAGCCGCACGAAGGGGTAGCGGCCGAGCGGATGCAACAACGCCGCTGCTCCTGCCGCCAGGCCCAGACAAAGCGCGATCAGCCCCAGCCACTCGCCGCGATCGTTCAGCGCGAACCACAAGCCGATGCCGGTGCCGAAACCCACCGCCAGCCACGGGGCGCGATCGTATCCGGCACGTTCGAGCGATCGCTCGATCTCGCCGAAAACGCGGACCGCGACCGGCGCAGCGGCCTGCGGCCACCCCGGCCGCGATAAATTGCGCTGGCGCTGTGCGCCCCCCGTCAAGTGGCTGGACAAGCTCTGCAAGCTGCGCCAAACACTATGTTGCAGTGCAGCGTCGCTCCTTGCGGGATCGGCTGGGATACGGCTGTGCGCGGCACCGGAGGTTTTGGCCTGATTTGGCATGCCCCGCATTGGACAGTAAGGAGCGAGTGATGGCAAGCATGAGCGCGACGGACGGCGGACAGGCGCAATCGCGCCCCGTCGTTACGCGCTTTGCGCCCTCGCCTACCGGCTACCTGCATATCGGCGGCGCCCGCACCGCGTTGTTCAACTGGCTGTTCGCGCGGCATCACGGCGGCACTTATCTGCTGCGCATCGAGGATACCGATCGGGCGCGTTCGACCGAGCCGGCGATCGCCGCGATCTTCGACGGGCTGGACTGGCTGGGGCTGGGCGGCGACCGGCCCGCCGTGCTGCAGTTCGTGCGCTCGCCGCGGCATGTCGAAGTGGCCGACGCATTGCTGGCGTCCGGCCACGCCTATCGCTGCTACCTGACTCCCGAGGAACTGGCCGAGCGACGCCGCCGGGCGCAGGCCGCCCATACCACTTACCGGCTCGACAGCGAGTGGCGCGACGCCGATCCGGCAACGGCGCCGGTGGGCCAGCCGTTCGTAGTGCGGATCAAGGCGGCGCGTGACGGCGAGACGATGATCGAGGATCTGGTCCAGGGCCGGGTCGCGGTGGCCAATGCCGAGATCGACGATTTCGTGCTGCTGCGCTCCGACGGCACCCCGACCTATATGCTGGCGGTAGTGGTCGACGATCACGACATGGCCGTCACTCACGTCATTCGCGGCGACGATCATCTGGGCAATGCCTTTCGCCAGCTGGCGATCATCCATGCGCTGGGCTGGGACATTCCGGCCTATGCGCATATCCCGCTGATCCACGGTGCCGACGGGGCAAAGCTCTCGAAACGGCATGGCGCGCTCGGCGTCGATGCCTATCGTGACGAACTCGGCATCCTGCCCGAGGCGGTGATCAATTATCTGCTGCGCCTCGGCTGGGGGCATGGCGACGATGAAATCATCTCGCGGGCACAGGCCGTCGAATGGTTCGATATCGGCGACGTGGGTCGCGCTGCATCGCGGTTCGACCAGGCCAGGCTGCAGAATCTCAACGGCCATTATCTGCGCGAAGCCGATGACGCCCGGCTGGCGGCGCTGGTCGCCCCGCGGCTGGTCGGCGCTCGTGACCTCGACCTGCTGACGCGGGCCATGCCGGTGCTCAAGCCGCGCGCACGGGATTTGAACGAACTGGCCGCCAATGCCGCATTCCTGTTCGCCCGGCGTCCGCTCGCGATCGAAGCCAAGGCAGCGGCGCTGCTGACCGAAGACGCCCGCGCCTTGTTGCACCGCCTGCATGCGCGGCTCGGCAGCGAATCCGACTGGACAAGCGCCGGCCTCGAAGCCAATCTGAAGGAAATGGCTGAGGCATTGGGCGTCGGTCTGGGCAAGCTGGCTCAGCCGCTGCGCGCAAGTTTGACGGGGCAGGCGACTTCGCCCGGCATTTTCGATGTTCTGGTTCTGCTCGGACGGCAGGAAAGCCTGGCGCGCATCGCCGCCCAGGCGCAACTTGCCGAAACCGGGCTGGTATAAGAGGGAGTGGAATGGTGAGTGAAGGTTCGAAACTGCAATTCGGCGGCAAGGATTTCGATTACCCGGTGCTTACCGGCACCGTCGGGCCGGATGTCATCGACATCCGCAAATTATACGGGCAGACCGGGGCCTTCACCTTCGATCCGGGCTTCACCTCGACTGCCGCTTGCGAAAGCGCGCTCACTTACATCGACGGCGATGTGGGCGTGTTGCTGCATCGCGGCTATCCGATCGGGCAATTGGCGGAAAGCTCCAGCTTCATGGAGGTCTGCTATCTGCTGCTGAACGGCGAGCTGCCGTCGAGCCAGGGACTGGCCGATTTCAGTTGGACGATCAGCCGGCACACCATGCTGCATGAGCAGTTGATGAGCTTTTACAGCGGGTTCCGCCGCGATGCGCACCCGATGGCGATCATGTGCGGCGTGGTCGGCGCGCTTTCGGCGTTCTACCACGATTCTTCGGACATCGCCGATCCCGATCATCGCCGGATCAGTTCACACCGCCTGATCGCCAAGATGCCGACGATCGCTGCCGCCGCCTACAAATATTCGGTCGGCCAGCCGTTCATGTATCCGGACAATACGCTGTCCTACACCGGCAATTTCCTGCGCATGACCTTCGGCGTGCCGGCGGAGAAATATGAGGTAAACCCGGTCATTGAAAAGGCGATGGACCGCATCTTCATCCTGCACGCCGATCACGAGCAGAATGCCTCCACCTCGACCGTGCGCCTGGCCGGTTCGTCAGGCGCCAATCCCTTTGCCTGCATCGCGGCGGGTATCGCCTGCCTGTGGGGCCCGGCGCATGGCGGCGCCAATGAAGCCGCGCTCAACATGCTGCGCGAAATCGGCACCCCCGACAAGATCCCGCATTACATCGAGCGCGCCAAGGACAAGAACGATCCGTTCCGCCTGATGGGTTTCGGCCACCGCGTCTACAAGAACTACGATCCCCGCGCGACGGTCATGCAGCAGACCCTGCGCGAAGTGTTCGCGGCGATGAAGGTGACCGATCCGCTATTCGATACCGCGCTTAGGCTCGAAGAACTCGCGCTGTCCGACCCGTATTTCGTCGAAAAGAAGCTGTTCCCCAACGTCGATTTCTATTCGGGCATCATCCTGTCAGCGATCGGCTTCCCGACAACGATGTTCACCGTGCTGTTCGCGCTGGCCCGTACTGTCGGCTGGGTCGCCCAATGGAATGAGATGATCTCCGATCCCAACCAGAAGATCGGCCGCCCGCGGCAACTGTATACCGGGCCGACCGAGCGGGAATATGTGGCTATCGACAAGCGATAGGACAGCGGCGAAGATATTGGGGCATGTCCAGGCGCGCGAAGTCGTGATTCTATGGGTTAAAATACCCACCTGTCGCCATGGTCTTGTCCCCATAGGCGTTGAAACATCCCCTCCTCGTCGCCCCGGGCTTGACCCGGCGTTGGGCTTTGTTTGGGCAAAAACAGAATGGTCCGGGATCGGTTAACCCCGCATTTTCGCGTTTCTGCGACGCTCATACAACAAGAAGCACGATCCCGGATCAAGTCCGGGATGACGATAAACAGCTATTTCAACGCATGGGCCATGAAACCCTATGGCCCTGTGCTGCCCACACGCGCGCCATATAATCCGGCCGCCAGCAGCAGCACTGCGGTCACCTCGATGCCGGTCCCCAGCACACCGGCGGCGCCGAAAGCCGCTAGCAGCAGCGCCAGCAGCCCGCGATCCTCTGCCCAGCGGGCCTGGTTTCTCGGCAGGCTCTGCGGCACGAGCCGGCGCAATCCAAGCAGGATAATCGGTCCAAATGCCCGTTCCGCAATGCTCTGCCCCGGCAGGTAAGCCGCATTCTGGACCATCAGTACCGCCAGCACCGCATCGGCCGTCCAGCCGACGACGATCCCGCGCAAACTGCGGCGCGCCGGCAAATGCAGCGTGTCGCGCTCGACTCTCGCCAGCAGGCCGGCCGCACACAGCAGCAGCCAGGCAAAGGCGGCAAGGATAAAGCCGGTCGCGACCCAATGGTACTTGCCGGCCACCAGCGCCAGCAGCGCTGTCACCACCGCCGCCGCCGCCACCACGCCATTGCCGCTGCCGGCATGGAGCAGCGCCGGGCCGAGCCGACGGACCGCCCATTGCGCCGTCAGCAGCGATGCATTGCCGTTGTCGCTGGTGGCGGTCTGCAAGCGGATCCACCGGTCCTCGGCAGAGTGCGCCTCCGCTTCGCTGTGCACGAGGGTCCATTGTCCTTGCGCCAGGGCCGCGGCCGGCAGCATGCGCTGCGGCACGCCGCCTTGCAGGGCAATGCGCTGAAGCGACGAAAAACCGTCGCAATCCGCCGGCAATTCGGCCAGCCGCTGCACCAACCGGCCGGGCATCCGGAAGGCTCCGGCGTCGGCGTGATTGAGATCTAGCCGCTCGAACCCGGCGGCGATGCCGGCCTCGACCGGCTGCACCAGAACCGCCGGACCGTTTTCCAGCAGCGCGATCACCGTGACCGGCCAGGCGAGCAGGCCATCCCCCAAGGCCACCACTTCATCGATCGACGTCACCAGCCCGACCAGCGCGCGCGGCTCTTCTATCCGGTGAAACCTCGCGCCGACGGCTTCGGTGGCGGCTTGCAATCCGGCGAGATCGTCGTCGTCTGCATGCGCCAGGCAAACGATCCGCTCACACCCCAGCGCCAGCATCACGCCGAGTTGATGCCGGGCAAGCGTGACCGCGCCCAGCCGCAGATTGGCCCGCAACGCGCTGTCTTCAGCCCCCAGCGGCTCCACCATGGTCAGCAATGCGACGCGCAGAATTTCTCTCCCGGCACCGAGGCTCGATCCAGCTAATTGGTCTAGCTAATCACCCGGCAGGCGGATCGCAATGCTCGTCTACGCTCATGCACGCTTCGTCGCTGCGCATGGCGGGCGCAGCTGTGAACAGGAAATGATAAATCCGGTGTTTATTGCTGGCCCGCGCATGCTATCCTCAGCGCATGGCAGGGGAACAGAAATTCGCCGCGGTGAGCGCCACCGAATCGGCTGGCGACCCGCAGCCGGGCCTTTCGGCCGAACCTTCCGGCGACACTTCGGCGGCTGATGCCGGGCAATTCGATGTGACGGCGCCGGCGTCGTCGCCCAGACGCGGATGGGTCGGAGCGGCGCTGGCCGGCGCCCTGCTGGCTGCCTGGACCGGTGTTTTCATCTGGGCGCATTTCGACACTATGGCGGGCACCGATGATCCGGCGATCTGGACGGGATGGATCGGCAACTGGGCCACGCCGGCGTTGCTGATCGGCGTCGCCTGGCTGATCGTGGCGCGATCGAGCCGGCGTGAAATCGGGCGCTTCGCGCTTGCCGCGCAGTCGCTCGCGCTGGAATCGGACCGGCTGGAGCATCGCCTGGTGACCATCAATCGCGAATTGAGCCTGGCGCGCGAATTCGTTTCGGCGCAAGCGCGCGATCTCGATTCGGTGGGGCGGATCGCGGTGGATCGCTTGTCGCAACATGCCGAGCGCCTGCAGGCACTGGTTCACGACAATGGCGCACAAGTTGCAACCATCGGCTCGGTCAGCGCCACCGCGCTGGAAAACATGGAGCGCTTGCGCAATCAATTGCCGGTGCTGACCAGCGCTGCGAAGGACGTGACCAATAATTTCGGCAACGCCGGCCGTGCCGCCAACATGCAGCTCGAAGACCTGATCAACGGCTTCAACCGGCTTATCGAGACGGGCAAGGCGAGCGAAAACCTGGTGGCATCCATGCGCGGCCAGATCAACCAGGCGATCGAGAACTTCACCACGCGGACCGCGGACCTCGAGCGATCGGTTCACGCGCGGGTGCAGGCGATGAGCGGGCGGGCCGAGAGCTTTCGGACTACGCTGCTCGATCATCAGGCGGAATTCGACGAGCAATTGCGCGAGCGAACCGCAACGTTGGCCGACGAGATCAACGAAACACGCGACCGGCTCGATCGGGAGGAGGCCGACAGCATCGCATCGCTGCGGGCGCGGCTGACCGCATTGCGCGACGAAACCATCGCCATTGCCCGCTCGCTGCGCGACAACGAAACCGGAGCCCTGGCCAATTGGCGCGAAACCGTGACCCGGATCGACCAGGACATGCGCGGGGCCAGCGAGGCCGCCGCCGAAATCGGTCGCCAGGCTGCGGCCACCAGCAATACGCGCATGGCCAAGCTGGCCGAAGAAGCCGCCGCGCTCGAACGCGTGCTGAGCGAAACCAACGCCCGCTTCGAAACCGAAACCGCGCGCCGCCGCCATGCCGGCGAAGCGCAGGAACACGGCATGATCGAGCGGCTGGCGGCGCAACTGGTGGCGCTAGACGCAGAAATCAGCCGGCGCCAGTCCGCACGAGCCGCTCAGCTCACCGCGATGGCCGGCCAGGGCGATGCCGCGATCGAACAGCTCGCTTTGATCGAGGCCCGGATCACGGCGATTGCCGAGACGAATGGCGTCGCCGAAGCCGGAATGACGCAACGCCTGGACGGACTGGGCCAGCGGCTGAGCGAAAGTCGGCAGCAGATCGATGCCACCGATCATGCCCTGGCCGGACTGACCGACGGCAGCGCACGATTGCTCGAATTGATCAAGGCGGCGGCTGTCCACAGCCGTGACGATCTGTCCCGCGCGATCGGGCAAGGCGTCGAACAGCTCGATGATCTCGAACACCGCGCCCAGGCCCTGCGCAAGACAGTCGGCGATGCCGACCGCAGCGGCGAATCGCTTTCGGCAAATCTGCTGGTGGTGCATAACCGCTTGCGCGAATCGACCGCTGCCTTGAACGCCTTGCATACCGATATCCACGAACAGGCGGGCGCACATGGGCAGACGCTCGACGGGCTGCAACGCGCGCTGGCTGAGTTGGACACCCGCACCGAAGCCGCTGCAAACCGTGCTCAGGGCGAGTTGAGTGCGGCGATCGGCCAGTTGGACGAAGCCGCCAGCGCCGCTGTGGCACGCATCGAACAGCGTGGTGCAGCCTCGATCACCACGCTTGCCCATCAGCTGGGCGCCGAAAGCGGCGATGCGATCGAACGCGCCATGCGCCTGGCTGTTATCGAAATTTCCGGCAAGCTCGAACAAGCCGCAGCACACGCCGCCGGCATCAGTCGCGAGGCCGCAGCGCAATTGCGCGAGCAACTGGCCAAGGTCAACGACCTGGTCGGCAATCTGGAAACCCGCATCGCCGAGGCCCGCGCCCGCGCCGAAGAACGCCTCGACGACGATTTCGCCCGCCGTATCGCGTTGATTACCGAAGCGCTCAATTCCAACGCCATCGACATTGCCAAGGCGCTCGACACCGACGTCGGCAATATTGCGTGGTCAGCCTATCTGCGCGGCGACCGCGGCATCTTCACCCGCCGCGCCGTCCGCCTGCTCGATGCGCCCCAGGCGCGCAGCATCCTGCAGCTATATCAGCACGACAGCGATTTTCGCGAATATGTCAGCCATTACATCCACGATTTCGAAGCCATGCTGCGCCAGATTCTATCGACCCGCGATGGCCATGCTCTGGGGGTGACGCTGCTGTCGTCGGATATGGGCAAGCTGTATGTCGCGCTGGCGCAGGCGATCGAGCGCTTGCGGAATTGAGGGTCGGGTAGGCTCAAGGGTAAAGGTGGGGGGGGGGGGGGGGGGGGGGGGGGGGGGGGGGGGGGGGG
>CAXTOI010000107.1:0-9539 GCA_964245645.1 uncultured Novosphingobium sp.
ATCAGTTCTCATCCTGATCGCCGCCAGCCTCTCACCCAGATTGTCGCGCTATACCATGAGCTGCAGCTGATCGAGCAACTCGGCTATGCGCCCTATTTTCTGACCGTAAATGCGATCGTCGCCGAGAGCCGTCGGCGCGGCATCCTCTGCCAGGGTCGCGGCTCAGCCGCCAATAGCTGCGTCTGCTACCTGCTGGGCATCACGTCGATTGACCCGATCCAGCATGAGTTGCTGTTCGAGCGGTTTGTCTCGGGGGAACGCAAGGAGCCGCCCGATATCGACGTCGATTTCGAGCATGAGCGGCGCGAGGAGATCATCCAGTGGATCTACGAGACCTATGGGCGTGATCGCTCGGCGCTGACCGCTGTCGTCACCCGCTACCGCACGCGCGGTGCGGTGGCGGAAGTCGGCAAGGCGCTGGGGCTGCCGCGCGATCTCACCAAGATGCTGACCGGTCTGGTCTGGGGCTGGTCGATGGACGGGATCAGCGATGAGCAGATCGAAAGCCTCAACCTCAACGCCCAGGATCATCGGCTCAAGCTGACTTTGCGCCTCGCGCGCCAACTGATCGGCACGCCGAGGCATCTGTCGCAGCACCCCGGTGGGTTTGTGCTGACCCAGGACCGGCTCGACGATCTGGTGCCGATCGAGCCGGCGCGCATGGAGGATCGGCAGATCATCGAATGGGACAAGGACGATATCGACGCGCTCAAGTTCATGAAGGTCGATGTTCTCGGCCTAGGGATGCTCGGCTGCATGAACCGAGCTTTCAACCTGCTGGAGCAGGACAAGGGTATCAAGATCAGCATGGCGGACCTGCAGGACGATGATCCCGAGGTCTACAAGATGATCCAGCGTGCCGACACGCTTGGTGTCTTCCAGATCGAGAGCCGGGCGCAGATGTCGATGCTCCCGCGCATGAAGCCGAAGGAATTCTACGATCTGGTGATCGAGGTGGCGATCGTGCGTCCCGGACCGATCCAGGGCGACATGGTCCACCCTTACCTCCGGAGGCGGGAGGGCAAGGAAAAGCCCGAATATCCCAAGCCCGAGTTGCGGGCCGTGCTGGAGAAGACGCTGGGCGTCCCGCTCTTCCAGGAGCAGGCGATGAAGGTCGCGATCGTCGGCGCCGGCTTCACGGCTGTCGAAGCCGATCAGCTGCGCCGCGCAATGGCGACGTTCAAGCTCACCGGCGGCGTCAGCCATTTCTATGATAAGCTGGTCGGCGGCATGATCGACCGCGGCTATCCGAAGGACTTCGCCGAGCGGACATTCAAGCAGATCGAGGGCTTCGGAAGCTACGGCTTCCCGGAAAGCCATGCCGCGAGCTTCGCGAAGATCGCTTATGCGAGCTGCTGGGTGAAACATCACCATCCCGATGTGTTCTGCGCGGCGCTCCTCAACGCCCAGCCGATGGGCTTCTATGCCCCGGCGCAGATCGTGCAGGACGCGCGCAAGCATGGGGTCGAGGTCCGGTCAGTCTCGATCAATCACAGCCATTGGGACTGTACGCTCGAACGGACCAAGGGTCGGTTCATGGCGGTCAGGCTTGGCTTCCGGCAGGTGCGCGGGCTCGCCAACATTCACGGGGCGCAGATTGCCGTGGCGCGCGGCGACACGCCTTATGCCAGTGTCGAGGAGCTGTGGCGCCGAGCCGACGTGCCCCGCGTGGCGATCGAGCGCTTGGCGGAAGCAGACGCGTTTCATTGTATCGCCGAGGATCGGCGGCAGGGTCTGTGGAAGGTGAAGGGGCTCGGTGAAGCCCCGTTGCCGCTGTTTGCCGCGGCCGACGCGCGCGAGGCGGGCTTCTCACCGGAAGGCGTTGAACCCACCGTAATCCTTTCGCCGTTGACCGCAGGCCGCGAGGTCGTCGAGGACTATCGCTCGCTGCAGCTGTCCCTGCGCGGCCATCCGATGAGCTTCCTGAGGGCGGAGCTCGATGCGATGCGGATCGTCCGGTGCGCCGATCTCGCGACCATTCGCGATGGCCGCAATATCGAGGTGGCCGGGGTCATCCTAGTTCGCCAGCGGCCCGGGTCGGCGAAGGGCGTCCTCTTCATCACGATCGAGGATGAGACCGGCATCGCCAACGGCATCCTCTGGCCCGACAGGTTCGAGATTTACCGCCGTCAGGTCATGTCGGCATCGATGATCGCCATGCGCGGGCGGCTGCAAAAGGAAGGCGAGGTCATCCATATCATCTGCGATCGGATCACCGATCACGACGACATGCTGCGCTCGATCGGCCGCACCAACTTCGCGGTTGCACCCGGCCGGGGCGATGGCGCCCACAACGGTGGCGGACCCGACCCACGCGATCCTAGCTTCCCAGGCGGACGCACGCTGGCGTCGCCTCCGTTCGGTAGCGTTCAGGAGCAAGAAGAGATCCTTCGCATCCGCAGCCATGACTTCCACTGATGCGCAGGCGCGGCCCGACGGGACGATCGGCCGCGCGCTCGATGTCCTGCGCGAAGCGACGGCCAGCAAGAGCAAGATACAAACGCGTGGAGTCGCACTGGCACTGTGGGTGCTGCGCGGCCGCTGCCCCGACGACTGGCTGGTCGCCTTCTGGGACGCCGCTGGTTCGGATCACGAGATTGGGCGCAGTCAGGGTCTGCACGCCGCCTATAACGGCATCGTTCGCCAGGTTCGAACCACCCGCGGTTTGGGCCGTGACGCCAACGGTGCCCGCCGATGAAATGCCGACGCTGAGATCCCATATTCCTATGATTGCAATGACATCGACGGTGACAGACGAGCATGGCCAATGGCTGGGCGCCCGACGGCGCGGTTCAAGAGCAGATCGAAGACAGCGTAAAAGACGCGGTGGCGAGCGCGCGCGCCCAGATGCCCTCTGGCCCGAGCCTTGCCGACTGCGAAGAATGCGGAGAGCCTATCCCGGCGGCGCGACGTCGCGCCCTTCTGGGAGTTCGTACCTGCGTCGCCTGCCAGTCGGCACGCGACAGGCGGCCCGCATTTTCCGGCATCAATCGCCGCGGCAGCAAGGACAGCCAGCTGCGGTGAGCCTCGCCCGATGACCATCGTGCTCGACCTATTCAGCGCGCCGCGGCTTCACGGCCTCGCCAGCGGTCCCGACTTCCTGTCGTCACAGGAAGAGGCTGAGCTGATCATGCGGATCGACGATGCGGAGCGGATGGCGGCGCACGCTCGGCCGAAGGCTAGCGTCGGCGCGGTCTTCGACAGATGATCGGGAGGATGCTTTTCCGGATACGCAGACCTGTCCGGGACGCAAGCCCAATGCGAGTAATTCGGGTGATCCCTCCGCGCGCGGCGCTGCCTTGGATCGCCCTGCGGCGTGTTGCGGGAATTTCCGTATCAGCGCGCAATAAGGCGCAGGTGTGACGGTCGGCTGATGGCCAGAACAACCTGGAGGGGCGCCTCGTTCAAGGACAGGACACCGAGTCGAGCACAGCGATAACCTGACGCGGCGATCCGCTTCGTTGACGGTTAGACAGCCGTGACGCCAAAACGTAGCCGTTCGGCGCCGCCTTTACGATCGCAGTAAGTCGCTGTTGCTCATCGGTAATTTTCCCTCTCATTAGCTGTCTCCACCAGTTGTGGCCCGTGCGGCGGGGCGCAGGAGACCAAGATGACGCAGCCCCTATCGATCGTTCACGCACGCGGCACGGCAATGCTGCGCAGCGCGCTTGGGCCTGCGATCGGCGCATGGCTTGACGACCCGCAGATTGCGGAGGTCATGCTCAATGCAGACGGCCGCCTGTGGGTGGATCGGCTGTCGACCGGCATGGCCGAAACGCAGGATTGGCTGTCCGCGCCGCAGGCAGAGCGCATCATCCGACTGGTCGCGCACCATGTCGGCGCCGAGGTCCACGCGGCGAGCCCGCGCGTATCGGCCGAGCTTCCCGAAGGCGGCGAGCGTTTCGAAGGATTGTTGCCGCCGGTCGTAACCGCGCCGGTCTTCTCGATCCGGCGACCGGCGAGCCTGCCACTTGCGCTTGCTGACTATGTCGCAGCCGGCACGATGACCGCGACGCAGGCGACATACCTGGCTGGCGCTGTCCGAAACCACGACAACATCCTTGTCGCCGGTGGCACCTCCACCGGCAAGACCACGCTCACCAATGCGCTGCTGGCCATAGCGGCGACGACCGGCGATCGCATTATCCTGATCGAGGACACGCGCGAACTGCGCTGCGACGCGGCCAATGTCCTTTTCCTGCGCACCGCCAATGGCGTGACGATGGGCGATCTCGTCCGCTCGAGCCTGCGCCTGCGGCCCGATCGCATTCCGGTCGGCGAAGTGCGCGGCGCCGAAGCGCTCGACCTGCTCAAAGCCTGGGGAACCGGGCACCCGGGCGGCATCGGCACGATCCATGCCGGCACCGCGAGCGCCGCGCTGCACCGGCTGGAACAGCTGATCCTGGAGGCGGTCGCGCATGTGCCGAGGCCGCTGATCGCCGAGACGATCAACGTCATCGCCGTGCTCACCGGCCGCGGCTCGCAGCGGCGGCTTTCCGAACTCGCGCGCGTCGCCGGGCTCAGGCCCGACGGCTCTTACGACCTCATCCCTCTCATTCCTTCGACCGGAGAATGACAATGCGTCTCGCCAAAACCCGCCTGCTCGCCACCACCTCGCTCGATCGGATCGGCCTCGCCGCTCTTGCGGCATCGACACTCCTGTTCGCCCGACCGGCGGAGGCAGCGGGCTCGTCAATGCCGTGGGAGACGCCACTCCAGTCGATCCTGGACTCGGTGCAAGGACCCGTCGCCAAAGTCGTCGGCGTCATCATCATCGTGGTGACGGGCCTTACGCTCGCGTTCGGCGACACCGGCGGCGGCTTCCGCAAGCTGGTGCAAATCGTGTTCGGCCTTTCGATCGCGTTCGCCGCGTCGAGCTTCTTCCTGTCGTTCTTCTCGTTCGGCGGCGGGGCGCTGGTCTGATGGATCAGGATCTTCCCGGCTTCGCGGCGCCCGTGCACCGTGCGCTTGCCGAGCCGATCCTGCTCGCTGGTGCGCCCCGCGCGCTCGCGGTCGTCAACGGCACACTCGCCGCCGCCATTGGAATCGGCCTCCGGCTCTGGATACCCGGACTGGTGCTGGCGGTCGTGGGTCACGGACTTGCTGTGATCGCCGCGCGCCGTGACGCCCAGATTCTCCCTGTCGCGCGGCGCCATTTGGCGCTGCCGCATCGCTTCGAAAGCTGATCTCATGCTGTTCCTCGCCGAGCATCGCTCGAAGGCCGCGCGCCTCTCCGACTATCTCCCATGGGCGGCCGTTGTCGCGGCGGGCGTCGTCCTCAACAAGGACGGCAGCTTCCAGCGCACCGCGCGTTTCCGGGGACCCGACCTCGACAGCGCGACCCAAGCCGAGCTCATCGCCACCTCCTCGCGGCTCAACAGCGCACTGAAGCGCCTCGGCACGGGATGGGCGATCTATGTCGAGGCGCAGCGCAAGCCGTCGCCGGACTATCCGGTGTCGAACGGCTTCGCCGATCGTCTGTCCGAGCTGATCGACGAAGAGCGCCGCGACATGTTCGAGGGCGACGGCAATATCGCCCAGCCCAACCTCACCAGCGCTTATTATCTGACACTGCAATGGCTGCCACCGGCTGACGACAGCGCGCGGGCGCGGAGTTGGCTCTATGAAGGCGGCGCCGATGGCATCGCGGCGGCGGCCGATCATCTCTCCGACTTCGAGCGAGAGACCGGGCGCTTTCTCGATCTTGTCGCCGGCGTCATGCCCGAGGCGGTGTGGCTCGATGACAGCGAGACGCTGACTTACCTTCACTCGACCGTCTCGACGCATGATCAGCGGATCGCGCTACCGGCTGTGCCGATGCACCTCGATGCGCTGCTCGCCGACCAATCGCTGATCGGCGGCTTGAGCCCGCAACTTGGCCACGCTCATCTACGCAGTTTGAGCATCACCGGCTTTCCGGCGGTGACGGTGCCGGGGATGCTGGACGAGCTCAACCGTCTGGGGTTTGCCTATCGCTGGACAACGCGCGCGATCTGCCTCGACAAGGTGTCCGCGCAGCGGATGCTGACCCGCATCCGGCGGCTGTGGTTCGCCAAGCGCAAGAGCCTGGCGGCGATCATCAAGGAGGTGATGACGAACGAGGCGAGCGTGCTGGTCGACAGCGACGCCACCAACAAGTCGGCCGAAGCCGACCAGGCGCTGCAGGACCTCGGCGCGGATCTCGCCGGGTTCGCTTACGTCACCACCACGATTACGGTGCTGGGCGAGTCCCCGCGCGATGCCGACCTCAAGCTGTCGGCGATCGAGAAGATCGTCCGCGGCCGCGACTTCGCCTGCATTGCCGAAAGTTTGAACGGGGTCGAGGCGTGGCTGGGCTCTTTGCCGGGCAACGCATACGCTAATGTGCGCCAGCCGCCGGTCTCGACGCTCAATCTCGCGCATATCATGCCGGTTTCGGCGGTATGGGCCGGCCCCAATCGCGATGGCCATTTCTCAGGTCCGCCGCTGTTTCATGCGCGGACGCAAGGCTCGACCCCGTTCCGGTTCGCGCTTCACGTCGGCGATGTCGGGCATTGTCTGGTGGTTGGGCCGACCGGCGCCGGCAAGAGCGTGCTGCTCGCGCTGATGGCGTTGCAGTTCCGCCGCTACCGGAACGCGCAGCTGTTCGCCTTCGATCATGGCGGCTCGATCCGCGCCGCGACGCTCGGCGTCGGCGGCGAATGGCATGATCTCGGCGGGAGCCTGTCCGGCGATGCGCCGGCAATCGCGCTCCAGCCGCTGGCGCGGATCGACGAAGCCGACGAACGCGCCTGGGCCGCCGATTGGCTCGCCGCGATCCTGATCCGCGAAGGCTTTGCGATCACGCCCGAGGTGAAAGAGTATCTCTGGACCGCGCTCGGCAGCCTTGCCGACGCGCCGGTCGAGCAGCGGACGCTGTCGGGTCTGGCGGTGTTGATCCAGGCTTCGGGCCTGAAACGGGCGCTCGCACCCTATACCCTGTCGGGCCCCTATGGGCGCCTGCTCGACGGCGACGAGGAGCATTTCGGGGACAGCGACGCCCAGGCGTTCGAGACCGAGGGGCTGATCGGCACGCCGGCGGCGCCTGCGGTGCTCGCCTATCTCTTCCATCGCATAGGCCGCCGGCTCGACGGCAGCCCGACCCTCATCCTGATCGACGAAGGCTGGCTCGCGCTCGACGATCCGATGTTCGGGCGGCAACTCAAGGAATGGTTGAAGACGCTGCGCAAGAAGAACGCGAGCGTGGTGTTCGCAACCCAGAGCCTCGCCGACATCGAAGGGTCGGCGATCGCGCCGGCCATCATCGAGAGCTGCCCGACCCGAATCTTCCTCGCCAACGAGCGCGCGCTCGAGCCGCAGATCAATGCCATCTACCGGCGCTTCGGCCTCAACGATCGCCAGATAGAGATCATCGCAGGGGCAACGCCCAAGCGCGACTATTATTGCCAGTCGGCGCTTGGCAACCGGCTCTTCGACCTCGGCCTGGGGCCGCTCGCGCTGGCCTTCACCGCCGCGTCGTCACGCTCCGACATGACCGCGATCACGGCGCTGCTCGAAGCCCATGGCGCTGCCGGCTTTGCCGCCGCGTGGGCGCGCCATCGCGGCCTCGATTGGGCCGCCGATCTCCTCACCGCCGAGACCCATGAATCCCAGGAGACTTTCGCATGATCCGTTCCCGCTTGTCCGCGCTCGCCCTCGGTGTTGCCGCCGTCGCGCTCGCTGTCGCTGCTCCGGCCGACGCCCAGTTCGGCGGGATCGTCTACGATCCCAGCAACTACGCGCAGAACGTGCTGACCGCCGCACACACGCTTCAGCAGATCAACAACCAGATCACCCAAATCCAGAACCAGGCGCAGAGCCTGATCAATCAGGCGCGCAATCTCGCCAACCTGCCGACGAACATGCTGTCGAGCATTCAAGCGGACATCGACCGCACGAGGGCGTTGATCACCCAGGCGCAGCAGATCGCCTACAAAGTCGAGAACATCGACCAGGTGTTCAGCCAGCGTTACCCATCCGGGTCACTCGCCGGCACCTCGTCGGCCTCGCTGGTCAGCAATGCGCAGACGCGCTGGACCGACGCGCTCGCGAGTTATCAGGACTCCTTGCGCACCGGGGCAACGGTCACCGGCAATATCGACGGCACGCGCAATCAGACGGGCACGCTGATTACCGCCAGCCAGGGAGCGACCGGCGCGCTGCAGGCGGCGCAGGCCGGCAACCAGCTGATCGCTTTGGAAACGCGGCAACTCGCCGACCTTACCGCCATGCTGGCCGCCCAAGCCCGCGCAAATGCGATCACGGCAGCCCGCGCCGCCGCAGACGAGGCGCAGGGCCGCGAGCAGGCCCGGCGCTTCACGCAGCCGGGTGCCGGCTATGTCGCCCAGAGCGTGACGCTGTTCCATGACTGAGGAGCAGACACCTGGGCGCCGGCCGGGCTGGCCGGGCTGGCGCGCGATCACGATCGGCGCGGTTTCTGCTGGGACGGGCGTCGTTGCGCTGGTCGCGCTGCATGTTCCCGCATCGCCGGCACCGCACTTCACTGTCGGCGCCGCGGAGCAGGGCAACGCGTCGGCGCAGCCGGTTACCGATCCGCTCATGGCCGAGCTGCTGCGCTGCCGATCGCTGCCGGCGGGGAGCGACGATGCCGCGTGCCGCGAAGCGTGGGAGGTCAACCGCCGCCGCTTTATGGGCGAAAGCCGCAGCTACGTTCCGCAAACGTCGGCCCTGGCCGAACAGGGACGCTGATCCATGGAGCAGGATACTGGCGTCATCGACCGCTTCCTCGACATGTTCGCGCGGTACATCGATTCCGGCTTCGGCCTGATCCATGGCGATGTCGGATTCCTGGCGAGCTCGCTGATCGTTATCGACGTAACGCTGGCGGCCCTGTTCTGGACGTGGGGCGAAGGCGACGACATCCTGGCCAAGCTCGTCAGGAAGACACTGCAGGTCGGCTTCTTCGCCTTCCTGATTTCCAATTGGAATGGCCTCGCCAAGATCATCTACCTGAGCTTCTCGGGGCTGGGTCTCAAGGCTGGGGGCTCGGGCAACGCCGATGATCTGCTTCACCCCGGCAAGATCGCGCAGATCGGCATCGACGCGGCGCGGCCGTTGTTCGATCAGGCGACGGCGCTGTCCGGGCCGGTCGGGATTTTCACCAACTTCGCTGAAATTGCGCTGCTGCTGCTCGCGTTCGCGATCGTGCTCATCGCCTTCTTCATCATCGCTATCCAGATCTTCGTGACGCTGATCGAGTTCAAGCTCGTGACGCTCGCCGGATTCGTGCTGGTGCCGTTCGGCCTGTTCGGCCGGACCGCCTATCTGGCCGAGCGCGTGCTCGGCAACATCGTCGCCACCGGCGTCAAGGTGCTGGTGCTCGCGGTGATCATCGGCATCGGTACGACGATCTTCCAGCAGTTCATCATCGATTTCGGCGGCACACCCCCGACGATCGAGCAGGTCGGCTCGATCGCGCTGGCCAGCCTCACGCTTCTCGGCCTCGCCATCTTCGGCCCCGGAATCGCTAACGGCATCGTGTCGGGCGGTCCGCATCTCGG
>CAXTOI010000108.1:0-3354 GCA_964245645.1 uncultured Novosphingobium sp.
CTGTGACGCCGTCAACAGTTGCGCGCTGATCAATGACGAGATCGCCCGAAGCTGCGCGCTATTCGATGGCCAGGGACCGCCCATGGCGGGCTGCGATCCCGCCCCCAAAAGTCCAGCAGCCGCAGCGGCGGTGGTGCAACGCTATTACTCGGCGATCAACGCGCATGATTATGCGACTGCCTCGACCCAATGGGGCGAAGGCGGTCGCCCGGGACAAACGCTGGCTTCCTTCACCGCGGGCTTCCTGCACACCCGCCGGGTGCATGTGACGATCGGCCCGCTTGCGCCGAGCGATGCCGGCATGGGATCGATCTACCAGCCGGTCGCAGTCATCGTCGATGCGACGCGCGATGATGGGTCACGCCAGCATTTTCGGGGCAGCTACGTCATTCGGCGCGTCAACGACGTAGACGGTGCCTCAGACACGCAACTGCGCTGGCACATCGATTCGGCCAAACTGACACAGGTTGCAAAATAGCTCTTAACAAGTCCTCCCGCAGGGCTACCAGATGGGGTGAGTACCCGCGGGGTGCCCCCTAAGAATCTTTCCGAGTAAGCCGGTGCCAGCCCGCTCCGTCTCGCCATGCGAGCCACCTCTCCCAAAGGGGGAGGATTTCAAATCAAGCCACCAGCCGCAAATTGGCCGGCCCGCGCTTGGCGCTCAGCGCAACGTGCCGCACCCCTGCCACCGCGCAGATCAGCTCGGCCAGGTCGCCATCCAACGCGAAATCGCGGCCCAGCAGCACTTGCACCGGCCGGCCGGGGCTGCCGCTTAGTTTGGCGATCACCTCTCCCCGGCCTTTCGCGCCGCTGGGCAGCATCTGCGCCAGCTCGGCAAAGGCTTCGGCGGACACGACTTCCAGTTCCAGCACCATCCGGCCGGCGCTTTTGACCTCGGACAGCGGCTGGCCGCCGCGCACCGTCACGCGCGGCGGTTCGTCGGCATTAGGCGCGTCCAGTTCGACGCTGAGCAGCAGGCAAGTCGCGTCTGCGGCCCACTTCAGCATCGGTTCGACCAGTGATTCCTCGAAACAGCTCGCCGAAAATTGCCCCGATGAATCGGACAGTTCGGCGATCACGAAATCCTTGCCGCGCTTGGTCTTGCGGCGCTGCACGCCTTCGACCATCGCGGCGATCACCGCCATCTCGCGACGGCCTCCGGTTTCGCCGGCGATCCCCGCCGTCATCAGGCTGGAATAGCTGCGCGCGCCGTTCGCCTTTGCCACCGCGCGGAATTGCTCGACCGGATGCGCGGCGAAGTAGAAGCCGAAATTCTCGCGCTCCTTCGCCATCTGCTCGGTGCGCGTCCACGCCGCGGTCTCGGCCAGCCGCACGGCGGGGGCGGCGTGCTCATCGCCCTCGAATAATTGGGCGAACAGCCCATGCTGGCCGCTGGTGCGGCCGCGCTCGGCCTCGTCGGTGATGGCTAGCAGCAAGTCGGCGTTGGCCAGCACCTTGGCGCGATTCGGCTCGACGCTGTCGAACGCACCCGACGCCGCCAGCCCTTCGAGCGCCCGCCGGTTAAGCGCACCAGTGGGCACGCGCCTGAACAAATCCTCCAGGCCGGCAAAATGCCCATTGGCTTCACGCTCGGCGACCACGCCGGCCATCGCCTTTTCGCCGACATTGCGGATTCCGGCCAGGGCGTAGCGCACGGCGTAGCCCTCATCGGTCTGCTCGACGGTAAATTCCGCCTCGGAGAAGTTGAGATCGGGACCAGCCAAAGCCACGCCCCGGCGCCGCATGTCATCGACGAAAATCGTCAGCTTTTCCGACTGATGCATGTCGAAACACATCGACGCGGCAAAGAATTCATGCGGGTAATGGGTTTTGACCCAAGCGGTCTGATACGTCAGCAGCGCGTAAGCGGCGGCATGGCTCTTGTTGAAACCATAGCCGGCGAATTTGTCGACCAGGTCGAACAATTCGTTGGCCCGCGCGCGCTCGATCCCAGACGCCAGCTTGCACCCCTCGACGAAGCGCTGGCGTTGCGCGTCCATCTCGGCCTGCACCTTCTTGCCCATGGCCCGGCGCAGCAGGTCGGCGTCGCCCAGCGTATAGCCTGCCAGCACTTGCGCCGCCTGCATCACCTGCTCCTGATAGACGATGATGCCATAGGTTTCGGCCAGGATCGCCTCCAGCTTGGGATGCGGATATTCGATCGTCTCCAGCCCGTTCTTGCGCCGCCCGAACAGCGGAATATTGTCCATCGGCCCCGGCCGATACAGCGCGCCGATGGCGATGATATCGCCGAAATTGCTCGGCTTTACCGAAGCCAGCGCGCGGCGCATGCCTTCGGATTCAAGCTGGAACACCCCCACCGTTTCGCCCGCCTGCAACAGCTTGTAGACGTCTTCGTCGTCCCACGGCAGCGTGTCGAGATCGATGGTGATGCCGCGCCGCGCCAGCAGATCCAGCGCCTTGCGCAGCACCGACAGCGTCTTCAGCCCGAGAAAATCGAACTTGATCAGTCCGGTATCCTCGACATATTTCAAGTCGAATTGCGTCACCGGCATGTCCGACCGCGGATCGCGGTACAGCGGCACCAGTTGCGCCAGCGGCCGGTCGCCGATCACGACGCCCGCCGCATGCGTCGAACTGTTGCGCGGCAGCCCTTCCAGTTGCATGGCAAGGTCGATCAGCCGCTTGACCTCGGGATTGCTGTCGTATTCGCGCTTGAGCTCGGCCACGCCGTTCAGCGCGCGCGGCAGCGTCCAGGGGTCGGTAGGGTGATTGGGGATCAGCTTGGTCAGCCGGTCGACCTGGCCATAGCTCATCTGCAGGATGCGGCCGGTATCGCGCAGCACCGCGCGCGCCTTCAGCTTGCCGAAGGTGATGATCTGGGCGACGTGATCGCGGCCGTATTTGCCCTGGACGTAGCGGATGACCTCGCCGCGCCGGGTCTCGCAGAAATCGATGTCGAAATCGGGCATCGACACCCGGTCCGGATTGAGGAACCGTTCGAACAGCAGCCCCAGCCGGATCGGATCGAGATCGGTGATGAGCAGCGACCAGGCGACCACGCTGCCCGCGCCCGACCCGCGCCCCGGCCCAACCGGAATGCCGTTGGCCTTGGCCCATTTGATGAAGTCCTCGACGATCAGGAAATAGCCGCAGAACCCCATGCGGGCGATGATCGAGATCTCGAAGTCGATCCGCTCGACATAGACTTGCCGTTCGGCGTCGATCATTTCGCCATAGGGGGCCAGGCGCGCCGCCAGCCCGGCGCGCGCGTTTGCCGCCATGATCAAGGCCTCGCCCGCGGTATCGCCCGCCAGGCTGGGCAGCAGCGGCTTGCGGCGCGGCGGCGCATAGGCGCAGCGCTGCGCCACCCCCAAGGTATTGGCCAGCGCC
>CAXTOI010000108.1:3364-9505 GCA_964245645.1 uncultured Novosphingobium sp.
GGCAAATTGTTCGGCCATCATCGGCCCCGATTTGACGAAAGCCTGCGCGCAGGAGCGGATACGATCGGCCGCGTCGATATGCGTCGAATGCGCGATGCACAGCATGGCGTCATGCGCGCTATGGAAATGCGGATCGGCGAAATGCGCCGGGTTCGTCGCCAGCAACGGCAGGTTGCGCGCATAGGCCAGGTCGATCATCGCCGCTTCCGAGGCTTCTTCGACGGCATGGCCGCGCCGCGCAATCTCGATGTAAAGCCGGTCGCCGAACAGCGCTTCGAGGCGCGCGAGGTAAGCTTCGGCCACATCGACGCGGTTGTCCGCGAGCAAGCGCGCCATCGCTCCCTCGCCCGCGCCGGTCAGCGCGATCAGCCCGTCGCAATAGCCCGCCAGATCGTCCAGCGTGACATGCGCTTCGAACTCCATCGGGCGGCCGAGATGGGCCCGGCTGACGAGGTGGCACAGGTTGAGCCACCCCGCCTCGTTCTGGACATAAAGCGGCAGCCAGTCGATCTGCGGGGTCGCGCTGGCGCCGGAGCGTCCCATGCCGTCGCCGGACGCATCTCTCGCCACGCCCAGCAGCGTGCCGATAATCGGCTGGATCCCCTTTTCCCGGCACGCGGCGGCAAACGGCGGCACGCTGTAGAGGCCGTTGCGATCGCAGACCGCGATCGCCGGAAACCCGCGTTCCTTGGCCACCTGCGCCATCGCCTTGGGTTCGATCGCGCCGTCGAGCATCGTGTAGCTGGACAGAACCCGCAAGGGGACGAAGGGGACGAAGGCCATGGCTTACCCTATGGGCGGTGCATGGCGCGGATCAAGTGTGGGAGAAGCGGGTTTGGGGAAAAGCGTGCAATTCCTCCCCGGAACGAGGAGGAACTAAAGCAACGCCTCGATATCCTTTGCCAGACTTTCCGGCTTGTCGGTCGGCGCATACCGTCGCACCACCTTGCCATCACGCCCGAGCAAAAACTTGGTGAAGTTCCATTTGATGCCCTTGCTACCCAGTATCCCCGGCGCTTGGGCCTTGAGCCATTGGTACAGCGGCGCGGCGCCGTCGCCGTTAACCTCGATCTTGGCCATCATCGGGAAAGACACGCCATAATTCACACTGCAGAAGCTGGCGATGTCTTCCGCGCTGCCCGGCTCCTGCGCACCGAACTGATTGCACGGGAACCCGATCACCACCAATCCGCGCGCGCCATATTGCTGCCACAACGCTTCCAGCCCGGCATATTGCGGGGTGAAGCCGCATTTGCTGGCGGTGTTGACGACCAGCACGACCTTATCCGCAAATTCGGACAGATCGACTTTGCCGCCATCGGGCGGGGCCGCGGAAAAATCGGACAAGCTGCGCGGGTCGGCCATGCGCCTTACAACGGGAAATCGGGAAGCCGGGCCAGCGCCGCAATCTCATACGGTTCGTAGTCCTGGCCGCCAGGACGCTCGATCTTGTATTGCGAACGGACTTCGACCGGGAACTCCATGACCTGATGGACCAGTTCCGCGAGCGTGCCATGCCGCGCGACGCGGAAATCATGCAGCAGCCCGGCATCGGAGCGGCGATGCAGAATCGCCTGGTCATCCCATGCCACCGGATTGTCCGAGCCGGGCTCACCGGCAAAGGTGGTGGGATTCGACATCGCTATCTCCATTCAAATTCGCGGCCAACTTTGGATGAACGCCAAACAAACCGCAAGAATACTTTACCGTTCTAGCAGCGCGTCCAGATGCAGCCGCACCCCCGGCCAGTCATGCGCCACGATCGAATAGATCACGGTGTCCCGCGAACGCCCGCCGATCACCATGTGATTGCGCATGATGCCATCCAGCCGCGCGCCCAGCCGCTCGATCGCGCGGCGCGAGGTGTGGTTGAGAAAATCGGTGCGGATCTGGACGCACAGCACATCGAGCTTGTCGAAGGCATAGGCCAGCAACAACCGCTTGGCCTCGGTATTCAGCCCGGAGCGGCGGACGCGTCCGGCGTACAACGTGCCGCCGATTTCAACCCGGCGATGGCCGGCGTTCATGCGCGAAAAGCGGGTCGTGCCCGAAATCCGGCCCTGCGCATCGAGCACGGTGAAAGCGCGGGTACGGTCTGCCGCAGTTTCTCGCTCGATCGTGTCGAACCAGCGATCGATGGTCGCTGCGGTATGCACGGTCGTGAAAAAGCTATGCTCGAAGCCGTCGGCCAGCGCAGCAAGCAAGCCGTCCCGATCGGCGCGGTCGAGCGGCCGCAGCGTGACATGACGGCCCGGCAGCGTCGGGGTTGCCGGCCAGTTCATACCAGCCGGCCCTCGACCAGCCGCACGACCCGATCCATGCGCGCCGCCAGCCGTTCATTATGCGTCGCGATCAGTGCGGCGCTGTCATGGCCGCGCACCAGTTCGAGCAGTTCGCCCAGCACCTTGTCCGCGGTCGCCTCGTCCAGATTGCCGGTCGGCTCGTCGGCCAGCACCAGCGGCGGCCGGTTGGCCAGCGCCCGCGCCACCGCTACGCGCTGCTGTTCGCCGCCCGACAACTGGCTCGGCCGATGCTCGAGCCGCGCCCCCAATCCGAGCGCGGCAAGCAATTCGCGCGCGCGCCGATCGGCCCCGCCCCGCGTGCGCCCAGCAATCAGCAAGGGCAAGATGACATTCTCCAGCGCGGTAAAGTCAGGCAACAGATGGTGGAATTGATAGACGAAGCCCAGGTGGTCGCGGCGCAAGGTGGTGCGCGCGTCGCCCGACAACCCCGACGCATCGACATCGCCGAACGCGATGCTGCCGCCAAAACCGCCCTCAAGCAAGCCGACGGCCTGGAGCAAGGTGCTCTTGCCCGAGCCCGACGGGCCGAGCAACGCGACGATTTCGCCGGGCATGATCGCCAGATCGACCCCGCGCAGCACTTCGATGGTCACATCGGCCTGAACGAAGCTGCGCGTCAGCCCTGTCAAGCGCACGATCGGGCGCACATCACTCATAGCGCAGCACCTGCACCGGATCGGTGCTCGCCGCCTTCAAAGCCGGGTACAGCGTGGCCAGGAAACTGAGCACCAAGGCCATGACGCAGATGCCCGCGATCTCCATGGGATCGCTGCGCGCGGGCAGATCGGTCAGGAAGCGGATCTTGGGGTCCCACAGGTTCTGGCCGGTGATCGTCTCCACCAGGTGCACGATCGGCTGCCGGAAGTAGAGGAAGACAAAGCCCAGCCCCAGCCCCGCCAGCGTTCCCAGCGCACCGATCAGGAAGCCGGTGGTCACGAAAATCTTGAGCAGCGAGCGCCGCGTCGCCCCCATCGTGCGCAGGATCGCGATGTCGCGCGTCTTGGCCCGCACCAGCATGATCAGGCTGGACAGGATGTTGAACACCGCCACCAGCACGATGATCGACAGCACCACGAACATCGCCACCCGCTCCACCGCCAGCGCCTCGAACAGACTGGCGTTGATCGTCTTCCAGTCGGTCACCACCGCCTGCCCCTGCAGTTTTTTGGCCAGCGGGGTCAGCGTTTCCATTGCCGTATCGGGATCGGTGGTGCGCACCTCGATCATGCCGATGGCATCGCCGGACAGCATCAGCGTCTGCGCATCGGGGATCGGCATGACCACGAAGCTATTGTCGTAATCATAGATGCCGATCTCGAAGATCGCCGCCACCCGATACGAAATCTCGCGCGGCACCGTGCCGAATGGCGTCGATCGCCCCGCCGGATTGATGATGGTGATCGAATCGCCGATGCGCGCGCCGATGGCTTCGGCCAGCCGCGCCCCGATCGCGATATTGCCTGAACCCGGCGTCAGTTCGCTCAGATTGCCGGCCTTGAGCTTGGATTGCAAACCAGCGATGTCCGCCGCCGTTTGCCCACGCACCAGGATCGCCTCGACCCTGCCGTTGAACGTGGTCAGCAGCGGCTGTTCGATCAGCGGACTCGCTTGCACCACGCCCGGCGTCGCCTGCACCGCCTTCAACACCACCTGCCAATTATCGAGCCGCCCGCCATAGCCCTGAATGACCGCATGCCCGTTGAGCCCGATGATCTTGTCTAGCAATTCGGCACGAAACCCGTTCATCACGCTCATCACGATCACCAGCGCGGCAACGCCCAGCATCACCGCGGCCAGGCTGATGCCCGCGACCAGCGCGATGAACGCCTCGCCTCGGCCGGGCAGCATGTAGCGCCGGGCAATCGTCCATTCGAAAGGCGAGAGTATCAAGCGCGGGCACGTTGGGGGGATCAGAGCTGCTTAAATCCTCCCCCGTTGGGGGAGGTGGCAGCCCGCAGGGCTGACGGAGGGGGCGGCTTAAACAACAATAACGGTTCGCCCAGCACCTCCGTCTCGCTACGCAAGCCACCTCCCCCAAAGGGAGACGATTTCACCCCATACTGCAACTTACTCCAAGCTCAAGAGGTCACGTCGGCAGAACGCTCGGTGTGGCGAACCGAGCGTGGCTTGGCTTGTTGCACGCTGGCGATGTCGCCAAGCGCGATCGTCAACTTGGCCTGCGGGGCCGGGGCAAGCGCAGCCATTTTTTCGGGCGCGATTTCGCGCAGTACCTCGATCACCACTTCCAGAGCATCGGCCAGATGGCCCAATTGCTTGCCATAGCTGCCGACCTTGTGGAGGATATCGCGCTCGGTCGCCTCGTTGCCATGCCCCAGGTTGATGTTGATGAGTCCGAACTGGTCACCGCTCGATCCGGCAAACCATGGATTGATAGCTTGCCACAACTGCTGCGGAGCCAGGCTGATTTGAAAGGGTTGCGGCGTCTGCACCATGGTCGAACTCCCTGTTGTAAGCCCATGAGGATGCCACAATCCGCCGTGCCCGCAAAGAATTGCAATTACCCCCCAAGGTGCAGAATGGCTCTCACCAGATCGCCACATTTTCGCGCGCCCCTTGCGCTCGGAGGCAAACAGCGCCACATGCGCCTGTGTCAGTGGCCGCCCGCCCGGCGCCCCCCAGCAATCGAGTCGTGCTCCAGCATGAAGCCAGCCGCCAACTTTGCTCTGAAGAGCTGTGGGCCTGATAGTCTTGTTCTATTCGAGCCCGGCCAACTTGATGAAACCCCGTGGGACGTCAACGGCGACGATCATCTGCATGAGGAATGCGGTGTATTCGGCGTGATCGGCGCGCGCGACGCTGCGGCGGTCACTGCGCTGGGGCTGCATGCGCTCCAGCATCGCGGCCAGGAAGCGGTGGGCATCACCAGCTACGATGGCCATGAATTCTATTCGCAGCGCGGCATCGGCCATGTCGCGCAGGTGTTCGGCAGCAACGAGGCGTTCGGCGGCTTGCCCGGCACGATGGCTTCGGGCCATGTCCGCTATTCCACCACCGGCGGCTCCGGGCTGCGCAACGTCCAGCCGCTGTTCGCGGACCTGGCCTCGGGCGGGTTTTCGATCGCGCATAATGGCAATATTTCCAACGCCACGCATCTGAAGCGCGATCTCGTCAACAAGGGCTCGATCTTCCAGTCCACGTCGGACACCGAAGTCATCATCCACCTCGTCGCCACCAGCCGTTATCCGACCTTGCTCGACCGCTTTGTCGATGCATTGCGGCTGGTCGAGGGGGCTTACTCGCTGGTGTGCATGACGGCCGAAGGCATCATCGCCTGCCGCGATCCGCTGGGTGTCCGCCCGCTGGTGATGGGGCGGATCGGCGATGCCACGATCTTTGCCAGCGAGACGGTCGCAATCGATGTCGTCGGCGGCACCTTCGTGCGCGAGATCGAGCCGGGCGAGATGGTCCAGGTCGATCACCTGGGGGTATTGTCGAGCCATCGCCCCTTCGGCCGCCCCGCCCCGCGGCCGTGCATCTTCGAATATGTCTATTTCAGCCGTCCCGATTCGATGAGCGGCGGCAATTCGGTCTATCAGGTGCGCAAGCAGATCGGCGTCGAACTGGCCCGCGAAGCCCCGGCCAACGCGGACCTGGTGATTCCGGTGCCCGACAGCGGCACCCCGGCGGCGATCGGCTATGCGCAGCAATCGGGGATACCGTTCGAACTGGGCATCATCCGTTCGCATTACGTCGGCCGCACCTTCATCCAGCCCGAGGACGGCGCGCGCAACGCGGACGTAAAGCGCAAGCACAACGCCAATCGCGCGCTGGTCGAGGGCAAGCGCATCGTCCTGATCGACGATTCGATCGTGCGCGG
>CAXTOI010000109.1:0-632 GCA_964245645.1 uncultured Novosphingobium sp.
ACCCAGGTTGAATTTACCCCGCATTCCATCCAAGCCCCGACCATGACCCTTGCCGCTTATCCCGCACTGCGCCTGCGCCGATCCCGCGCTACGTCCTGGAGCCGCGCGATGCACCGCGAAGTGCGGCTGTCGCCGGCTGACCTCATTTGGCCGCTGTTCGTGATGGATGGCAGCGCGGTGGAAGAGCAGATCGCTGCGTTGCCGGGCGTGTCGCGTTGGTCGGTCGAGGGAATCGTAGCACGTGCCAGGGAGGCGATGGCGCTGGGAATTCCGTGTCTGGCATTGTTTCCCTATACTCAGCCGGAACGGCGCAGTGTAGATCTGGCAGAACCCCTAAAAAAAAAAAATCTCATGTGCCGGGCAATCCGCGCCATTCGCGATGCCTGTGGCGATGGCATCGGCGTGCTCACCGATGTCGCGCTCGATCCCTATACCAGCCATGGCCAGGACGGGCTGGTCGATGACGCAGGCTATGTGCTCAACGACGCCACGGTCGACGTGCTGGTCGGACAATCGCTGAACCAGGCCGCGGCCGGGGCCGACATCATCGCGCCATCGGACATGATGGATTTCCGCATCGGCGTCATCCGCCATGCGCTGCGCAACGCGCTGGTGCCGGTGGTGACCATGGT
>CAXTOI010000109.1:642-4496 GCA_964245645.1 uncultured Novosphingobium sp.
GTCCAGATCATGGCCTATGCCGCCAAATATGCCTCGGCCTTTTACGGCCCGTTCCGCGATGCCGTGGGCAGCCGAGGGTTGCTCAAGGGTGACAAGCAGACTTACCAGATGGACCCCGCCAATGGCGAGGAAGCGCTGCGCGAGGTGGCAATGGACCTGGCCGAGGGTGCGGACAGCGTGATGGTCAAGCCCGGCCTGCCCTATCTCGATATCGTGCGGCGGGTGAAAGAGCGCTTCGAGGTGCCGGTGTTCGCCTATCAGGTCAGCGGCGAATACGCGATGATCGAGGCGGCGGTGGCAGCGGGCGTGGGCGAACGCGATGCGCTGGTGCTGGAAACGCTGACCGCCTTTCGCCGCGCGGGCTGTTCGGGCGTGTTGACCTATCACGCCGCCCACGCCGCGCGGTTGCTCGCCGGCTGATGCATTTTCGGATCGAGACGCCGCGGCTCGTGCTGCGGCCCTGGCGTCCGGAGGATCGCGAGCACGCCTATGCGATGGCGCGCGATGATGAGGTCATGCGCTATCTTCCCGCGCAGAGCCGCGAGGACAGCGACGCGATGATCGAGAGGATACACGCATCGCAGGAAGCCCATGGCCATTGCTTCTGGGTGGTGGAAGAGCGCGCCACTCACCGCTTCCTCGGCTATTGCGGCATTGTTGCGCCGCGACCGCCGCTGGCCGAATACGAGATCGGCTGGCGTCTCGCCCGCAGTGCCTGGAAGCTGGGCTATGCCACCGAGGCGGCGCGGGCGACGCTGGAGTGGACGTGGGCCAATCTGATAACCGACAGTGTGGTCGCGATCACCGTACCGGCCAATCGCGCCAGCCAGCGGGTAATGGAACGGATCGGGATGGCACGGCATGCGGACGAGGATTTCGCCCACCCCGCACTTGCCGAGGATGACCCGCTGAGACCGCACGTCCTCTACCGCATCCGTCGTCCGATCTGAAAGATAGCATCGATGCCCATCCACCGCCCAGATGTCTCGATCCTCCCCTTCCGCGGCAAATATCCCCGCATCCACGACAGCGCCTTCATCGCGCCCGGCTGCCGGATCATCGGCGATGTCGAGATCGGCCCGGACTCCAGCGTCTGGTACAATTGCGTGATCCGGGCCGACGCCAATCGCATCGTCATCGGCGCGCGCAGCAACATCCAGGACGGCAGTGTGGTCCATTGCGAAAGCCCCAAGCCGAAGCGCCCCACTGGCTTTCCGACCATCATCGGCGACGATGTGCTGATCGGCCACCTCGCCATGGTCCACGGCTGCATCCTGGAAGATCGCGCGTTCGTCGGGCTGGGCTCGATCGTCATGGACGGCTGCCGCATCGCTTCGGACGGCATGTTGGCGGCAGGCGCGATGCTGGCCCCCAATAAAGTGATCGAATCCCGCCAGCTATGGATCGGCCGCCCCGCCACTTATATGCGCGACCTGACCGACGAAGCCTTGGCAGAAATGCAGCGCGGCGTGCAAAGCTATGTGCAAAATGCCAAGCTGCATCTGGCGGAACAAGCCCAGGAATAGAACCACCCCCGTCTACCCTGAGCCTGTCGAAGGGCTGCCTTTCTTCATGTGTCAGGGTCCAATCTCACGAGAACGCATTCCTCAGCCAGGCTCGAGCGGTGCACCCTTGAACCCCTGCGCAATCACATACCATTCCGAAGAATCCTTCCGGCTCGCCGGCGGCTTGGCATGCTTCACCGTCGCGAAGTGGCGCTTCAGCAGCGCAAGCAATCCCTGTTCGGTGCCGCCCGCCAGCACCTTGGCGAGAAACGTCCCGCCCTGCGCCAGATTGGCGATGGCGAAGTCGGCCGCGCATTCGACCAGTCCCATCGTCCGCAGATGATCGGTCTGCCTATGCCCCACGGTGTTCGCCGCCATGTCGGACATCACCAGATCGGGTGCGCCGCCCAGTGCCTGTAACAGCGCCTCGGGGGCTTCGTCAGCCATGAAATCCATCTGGAAGATGGTCACCCCAGGGATCGGATCGGTCGGCAGCAGATCGATGCCGACCACCGCCGAGCGTGGCTTGCGCTGGCGCACGACCTGGCTCCAGCCGCCGGGTGCAACACCCAGATCGACGACGCGAGAGCCTTTTAGCAGCCCGAATTTGTCATCCAGCTCGATCAGCTTGTAAGCGGCGCGGCTGCGATAGCCATCGGCCGCTGCCTGCTTGACATAGGGGTCGTTGAGTTGGCGCTGCAGCCAGCGAATGGAGCTGGCGCTGCGCCCCTTGGCGGTGCGCAGCTTTTCGTTGGGTTCCCTGCCGGAGCGGCTCATGCCCGGCCTCAGGCCTGATGGAGCCGGCGGAGCGAGGCACGGGCCCGTTCGCCGGCGTCGGTTGCCCCAATCAGGCTACGCAGGATGCCCTCGCGAATGCCGCGGTCGGCTACGCCCAGGCGGTGCGCCGGCCACAGATCGAGAATGGTTTCCAGAATGGCGCAGCCCGCCACGACCAGATCGGCGCGTTCGCGGCCGATACACGGCAATTCGCGCCGTTCCGCGATCGACATTGACGACAGTTCGCCGCTGATCTCGCGCATCTTCTGCGCTGGCACGATCAGCCCATCCACCGCGCGGCGATCGTATTGCGGCAGATCGAGATGCAGGCTGGCCAGCGTCGTCACGGTGCCGCTGGTGCCGAGCAGCCGCAGCGCCGGCAGATTCTCTGCATCCTGCTTCACCCGGTCGCGCACCGGCGCGATACGCGCGGCGAACTCCGCAAAGCTGTCAGCTACGATCCGGCGCATTTCGGCATAGCGCGCCTGGCGTTCGGAGGGGCTCGCGGTTTCATCGCCCAGCGTCTCCGTCAGCGAGACCACGCCCCACGGCACGCTTTTCCAGTCGAGTATGGCAGGAACGCCAGGGCCGTTTTCAATGAGCACCAACTCGGTCGATCCGCCGCCGATGTCGAAGATCATCGCTGGCCCGTGACCGGGTTCGAGCAGGATGTGGCACCCCAGCACCGCCAGCCGCGCTTCTTCGCGCGCGCTGATCACGTCGAGCCTGATCCCGGTCTCGGCACGCACCCGCTCGATGAATTCGCCGCCGTTAACCGCGCGGCGGCAAGCCTCGGTTGCGACCGATCGGGCCAATTGCACATTGCGGCGCTTCAACTTGTCGGCGCAGATTTTTAACGCGGCCACGGCACGGTCCATCGCCATGTCGGACAGGCGTCCCGACTGCGCCAACCCTTCGCCGAGCCGCACGACGCGACTGAACGCATCGACCACCACCAAATTCTCACCCGAAGGCCGCGCGATCAACAACCGGCAATTGTTGGTCCCCAGATCGATCGCCGCATAAGACTGCCGGTAATGCGCCGCGGCGCGCGCCGGCAGGGCATTATCGTCACCTTCAGGATCGGCGTCGGCGCGACCGGAATGCGTTTCCGGGTCTGTCGATCCGGCGGCGGCCTCCGGGTTCCGGGTGGGAGGGCACACCTCGCAGGCAAGCTCGCTGGTCAGCGGGTCGCCATCGTCCGAAACCTCCTTGCGCGCCGTCGGCGGATAGTGTTCCGCCATGGTCACCGTACTCATTTCCGTCAAAGCCCACCGCGGCGGCGGGTACCTGGCAGGCACGTTAGCGGCAGCGGCGGTCTGCGACAAGGGTGCTGTGCTATATCCTTGACCCATCGAATGCCGCTGGCTAGACGCGCCGGCTCTTGCCCCGTCGTCTAACGGTAGGACTACGGATTCTGATTCCGTCTATCGAGGTTCGAATCCTCGCGGGGCATCCATCTCGGTCGTTTGGCGCCGATCCCAGGGCTACGCCGAGATCGGCGACGTGACCGCAGAAAAGGACGAGCGGGTGAGGCCCCGTCAAGCAGTTACAAATGGGTCGTCACATGCT
>CAXTOI010000109.1:4506-9442 GCA_964245645.1 uncultured Novosphingobium sp.
CCCGGATTCTGGCCGCTTGCAAGCCACCGCTTCACCGTCAGTAAGTCATTCGATAAGCTTACAAATGGGTTGCGACATGCTCGCCCTTGACCGAGTCGCGCACATCGATGCCAAGCGCCATCTTGGCCGTGGTCAGCAGGTCCGTCCCGCCGCCCCAGATTGTTGCTTCGCCCAGGTCCATGCGCAGCATCACCAGATCGGGATCTTCCTTGCCGCCGGGAAACCAGGCTGCGACGAAGTTGGACCATTGCTTGTCGAACCGCTCCTGGCTGGCCTCGCGCACCAGATTGCCGTGAAACCGAGCGAACAGGTCATGACCCTTGGAACTGAAAGCCGCCGTTGCAGGACCCATTTCGGCAAAGCGGTTGTGAATACTGGTGAAGAACCAGATCGCGCTATCGGCTTCGCGATCGAGCTGCGCGGTCATCGGTGACGAAGTATCCGGATCTGCATCGAGCTGCAGCATGACAAACGACGACGCTTGCATGGCGTGCCAGAACTTGGTTTTCAGTTCGGCGGCGTTTCCTTCGGTGTACATGGTCTGGCCTCTTTTGTAGGGAACTGGTTCCTGGAGAGATGGTCGTAAAACGCGACGCGCGGCTTTGGGTTCCGCCAGGTTGCCCGGCGACTTACGCTAGCCGATCCGGACATGCGATGAATCCTTCCCACCCCGACCGCACCCGCCTATAGGCGCCTGACCATGGCGACCGCTCCAAACCTTGCCTTGCCGACCGACTGGCGCGACTTCTACGCGCTGACCAAGCCGCGCGTGATGAGCCTGGTGATCTTCACCGGCCTGTGCGGATTGCTGGCCGCCCCGCGCACGATCGATCCGGTGCTGGGGTTCACCGCCATTTTCTGCATCGCGATCGGCGCGGGCGGCGCGGCAGCCTTGAACCAGTGGTGGGAGGCTGATCTCGACGCCGGCATGAAACGCACCCGCGCGCGTCCACTGCCCGCCGGCCGGATGGAGCGACAGAGCGCGCGCGATTTCGGTGTGGCGTTGTCGGCGACAGCGGTGCTGATCATCGGGCTGGCGATCGGCTGGCTGGCCGCAGTGATCCTGGCCGTTTCGATCGTCTATTATGCGGTGGTCTACACCATCTGGCTGAAACCACGGACGCCGCAGAACATCGTTATCGGTGGCGGTGCCGGGGCGTTTCCGCCGATGATCGGCTGGGTCGCGGCAACCGGGCACATCACGCTGATGCCCGTGCTGCTGTTTGCGATCATCTTCATGTGGACGCCGCCGCATTTCTGGTCGCTGGCGCTGTTCGTTCAATCGGATTACGCCAAGGTCGGCATCCCGATGATGCCCGTCGTCGCCGGCGAAAAATCGACGCGGCGTCAGATCCTGGTCTACACGCTGCTGCTGCTGCCGCTGAGCATGGTGCCGTGGTGGGTCCATGGCGCAGGTGCCGTTTACGGCATTTCGGCGGCCGTGCTGTCGACGCTGTTCGTGATCTGCGCCATTCCGGTCGGCTTGCGCCGGCGGGATGGCGAAGACGATGCCATGAAGCCCGAGCGGCGGATGTTCAAATTTTCCATCCTGTATCTGTTCCTGCTGTTCGGCGCTCTCGTCGCCGATCGCTGGTGGCTCAACGGACAGTATTATCTTGCATGAAGTCCGTATCATGCATGCGCTTGATCTCGAGGTAACGCCTATGACAAATCGCAACTTCACGCCGCTGGTCGATGCCGATGCCGCGCGCAAGCAGGTGATCCGCCAGCGCAATGTGGCGCTCGGACTGGTGCTGGCATTTATCGTGGCGCTATTTTTCGCAATTACCGTGGTCAAGATGCGCCACGTGCAATTGCCGCATAAATCGCCGCCCACTGCTGCTGCCGCATCCGCCGCAGGAAGCACGAATGGCCATTGATCAGCGCCAGGGTATTCACCGCACGGGCCTGATGGCGGGCGGCTTTGCGCTGTTCATGGTGGCGATGGCTTATGCATCGGTGCCGCTCTACCGCATTTTCTGCCAGCAAACCGGCTATGGCGGCACGCCGGCGCGCGTGACCGAAGCCGAAGCCTCGGCGGTGCAAGCGCTCGCCGGCAAGACCATCTCGATTCGCTTCGACGCCAATGTCGAAGCCGGGATGCCGTGGCATTTCCGCCCCGAGGTATCAACGCAGACCGTGCAGATCGGCGCGCGCAAACTGGCGCTCTTCGACGCCGAAAACCCGACCGATCACGCCATTACCGGCCAGGCGAGCTATAATATCGAGCCGGGCGAGGCGGCGCATTACTTCACCAAGGTGCAGTGCTTCTGCTTCACCCGCCAGACGCTGCAGCCGCATCAGCGCGCACGGATGCCGGTGACCTATTTCGTCGATCCCAAATTCCTTGACGACCCCGATGCCAGGGATCTCCAGCAGATCACCCTGAGCTACACCTTCCACCAGGTGCCGAACGGGGCCTGAGCCCGCCTGCGCCGATCGCCGTACAAGCCTCTGGACCCCAGGCGAACCGCGAGTTAAGGGAATTGGCACCGATTTGCGGCCTTCGCGCCGTCTGTTCACAATCCGGGGGACCTTCGCGATCATGGCCGGCACCAAGACACACGATTATCATATTCTGCCACCGGATATCATCCCGCTGGCCGCGTCAGCCGGGGCATTGACCTTCACCTCGGGCATGGTGCTGTTCATGCACGACAACCCGCTGGGCAAATTCGTGGCCGGGGCCGGCATGGCGCTGTTGCTCGCCATCATTTATCAGTGGTTCGCCAAGATCGTCATCGAATCGAAGGAAGGTCATCACACGCCGGTGGTGCAACTGCACCAGCGCTATGGCATGATCCTGTTCATCGCTTCCGAAGTGATGTTCTTTTTTGGCTGGTTCTGGGCGTTCTTCAACTTTTCGCTGTTCCCCTCGTCGATCGCCACGGCGATTGGTGGGCACTGGCCGCCCAAGAGCATGGAAGCGGTGCTCGATGCCTTCGACCTGCCGCTGATCAACACGCTGATCCTGCTGTGCTCGGGCACCACCGTCACCTGGGCGCACCACTGCCTGTTGCACGGTGATCGCGACGGCCTGAAAAAGGGCCTTTGGTGCACGATCCTGCTCGGCATGCTGTTCACCAGCCTGCAAGCCTATGAATATATCCATGCACCGTTCGGTTTCGGCAAGAACACCTATGGCTCGGCCTTCTACATGGCCACCGGCTTCCATGGCTTCCACGTCATCATTGGCACGGTCTTCCTCGCCGTCTGCCTGAAGCGGACCTACAATGGCGATTTCACCCCGCGCCAGCATTTCGGCTTCGAAGCCGCCGCGTGGTACTGGCACTTTGTCGACGTGGTCTGGCTATTCCTGTTTTCGGCGGTCTATGTCTGGGGCAATTGGGGCTTCCCCACCGATTGACGCGATCGCACACCCCGCGCCGAAGCAACTGCAATTAACGACTTCGAACTTGTCCTATCCTGGCGCGGGCCTGCATAAGTTATGATCCGGCGACTGCCTGCCGTGCCGACGCTGCTTGTGCTGGTTGCCGTGGCCATCATGGTCCGGCTCGGATTCTGGCAGATTTCCCGGCTGCACGAAAAGGAAGCGCTGCTGACGCGCTATGGCACTTCCGCGCATGAACTTGCGCCAGTCACTTGGCCAGGCAACGCCGACGCCGCGCGGCTGTCGCTGTATCGCCATAGCCGACTGACATGCACCCGGGTCACCGGCATCACCGCCGTATCGGGCCGCAATGCCGCCGGTTCTCCGGGCTGGGCGCATATCGCCATTTGCGCCCGCGCCGGCGGCACGACCCGCCTCGTGCTCGGCTGGTCGAACCGCCCCGAGCCGATCGCCTGGGGCGGCGGCACCGTAACCGGGGTGATCGCGCCGGGCGACGCCACTGGCCCGCGCCTGGTCGCAGACCCGCCCCTGGCCGGCCTGGCCAGCAACGCCGCGCCCGATCCGCGCGATATTCCCAACAACCACCTTTCCTACGCTGTGCAGTGGTTCCTGTTCGCCACCACAGCGCTGGTGATCTACGCGATCGCCGTGCGGAAGCGGTTGCATGAAGGTTGAAGTGTGGGAGCGGTCATAGAGTTTGAAGGATAGAAGCGAGGGCCATGCCCCTCGCGCTCCCCGGTATTTTGTTGCGCGTGATCGGGATGTATTCGCCCGCTGCGCAGCGACTTTATAGCCTGCGGCGCGACCAGCGGAGCCGACGAGTGGTTCGCCCGAGGGCAACCAAAATCCGGGGGTCCGGGCTCCCAGGTTTAAAGCCGGCTGCACATGCTCTATCTCGCGGCTACCGATGACCCCGTAAACAGATGGCGCGAGAGTGGCGACCAGGGGCCGCCCCGATACCACCACGCCGCAAGGCCGATGATCGCGACGGGCCGCGGGTCGAAGTCGCTGCTGAGCGAAGCGTGTAAGGCGCGGGCTGCTTCAGGTTGGACCTTGTTCTGGATCGTCACATGCGGGCGCCAGCCGGCGGCGTCTTGCGGCAGCAGCAGGCCGGCAAAGGCGTGGGCGAGATCAGCGCGGATCGCGTTCAACTGCGGTGATTCGATGCGGATCGCGACGCCTCGGCCAAGGCTCATGACGGCCGCAGCGGTCGCGGCCGGCCGCACGCCGCGGGTGGCTGCGGCCAAGCGCTGTTTCAGTTCGGGCTCGAGCGATGGTGGGAGGTGGTGGAACAGCGTAAGATGCGCGGAAAGCTGGTTTCGCTCCGGCGGAAAATGCGCACGCCGCAAGCCATCGAGCCAGCTGAAATCCTGCGGCCCGAACAGCGCGGAAACGATGATCGGCGCAGTGTGTTCGACGTCGTCAGCCACTCTTCGCACCCTTGCTAAATTGCCCGCCCAGCCGCCCAGCCACTCGCCCAGGCCCATTGAAAATTATATCCGCCCAGCCAGCCGGTGACATCCACCGCTTCGCCAATCGCGTAAAGCCCGGGCACGTTGCGCGCGGCCATGGTCTTCGATGACA
>CAXTOI010000110.1:0-9421 GCA_964245645.1 uncultured Novosphingobium sp.
TCGGTTGCCCGCTTCGCCGCGGACTACCCGGCCCCCCCCGCGCGCCTCGCCCTGGCGGGCCGCCGCCCCGGGGCGGGTACCTGCAACTGGGGCCAGGGCATCCCGCTCGCGGGCGGGATCGTGCTCGACATGACCGGGCTCGACAAGGTCATCCGCCACGATGCGCGCACCGTCCGCGTCGAGCCGGGCGCGAACCTCGAAGCGATCGACCGGACTACCCAGCCGAGCGGCTATGAAATGCGCATCCATCCCTCGACGCGGCGCACCGCCACCATCGGCGGCTTCATCGGCGGAGGCCATGTCGGCATCGGCACCTGCAACTGGGGCATCCTGCACGATCGGGGCAATATCGTCGGGATCGAAGTGGTGAGCGTTGCCGAAACGCCGGAGATCGTCGAGTTGCGCGGCCGCGACGTGAACCTCGTTCACCATACCTACGGCACCACCGGCATCATCACCGAGCTCGAGCTACCGCTCGCCCCAGCCTATGTCTGGCATGAGGCGATCGTCGACTTCGCGAGTCTGGTGGATGCCGCCCGCTTTGCGATCACCCTCAACAGCTCGGACGGTATCATCCCCAAGCTCATCTCGATCAATGAGTGGCCCTATCCCGCTTATTTTCGCGAACTGGCCAAATATATGCGCGAGGGCCGGCACACCGTCCATGTCATGGTCGCCGATAATAGCCGGGAAGCTTTCGTCGATCTGGTCGAAGACATGGGCGGGTATCTCACTTATGAAGGGCTGGAGGGCCAAGGCGATTTCGGCCGTCCGCTTTACGAATTCAGCTTCGGCCATTCGCGCTGGCACGCCAACCGGGTCGAACCCGACCGCGTTGCCAACATCGCCATCTTTCCACACGACGACCTGCTCTGCTCGATCGAGCGGGTCCAGCGCCGCTTCGGATCGCTCGGACCGCTGCACCTGGACATGAAGCGCATGGACGGGCGCCTCACCTGCCAGGGCTCGCCGCTGTTCGTCTACCAGAGCCCCGAGCATATGGCCGCGATCGTCGAAGGGCTGCAGGAGGAGGGCGTGCAGTCGGCCAATACCCATACGATGCACGTCAAGGAGAACGGCATGCGGCCGGTCGGCATGGCCGAGCACGCGTTCCGCCGAAGGATGGACCCGCTCGGCCTGCTCAACCCCGGCAAGTTCGCGGCCGAGGATGTGGCCGAACCCGGCGCGGGCGCGGCGCTGCCGACGAGCGGCTGGGCCTTCCAGAAGATCGCTTGAGCTAATGGATTCCTGGCTTGGCGCAGCCGATTCGCTGGAACACGGCAGCGGGTGGATCACGGGTGCGCGGGTTGCTGCCCCGTTACTGGGCGCGGGCGTTGCCGCCGCGGCGACGCTGGACCGTGACGGCTTTGCGCTGGTCGATGTGGCAATCCGCGATGGCGAGGTGGTCGCGGTAGTCCCGGCAGGAACGGTGGCGATCGAAGCGCCCGTGGCAGCGCGCATCACTCCTTTGGGCGGCCGCCATTTGTGGCCCGGCTTTGTCGAGATTCACACCCATTTCGACAAAGGGCATATCTGGCCACGCGCCGCCAACCCTGACGGCTCGCTGCCGAAGGCGGCAGCCGCGGTTGCGGCCGATCGCGCCGCGCATTGGCGCGAGAACGATATCGCTGCGCGTTTCGATTTCGGCCTGCGCTGCGCCTGGGCACACGGCACCACCGCAATCCGCACCAATATCGACAGCTACGTCATTGCCGAAGCGCGGCGCGGCTGGGCGGTGTTCGAGGAACAGCGTGCCGCCTGGGCCGACCGCATGACGATCCAGGGGGTGACCATGGCCCGGGTCGATCAGTACGTCGGCGAAGATGCCAGCGCGCTTGTCGCGCTCGCATCGCGCTCGGGTGGTTGCTTGGGGGGCATCCTGCGGACGGCGGCATTCGCCGCGCCGGAACCGATCGAGCGCATCGATGCCTGCCTCGATGCGCTGCTGGGCCGTGCCGCCGCCGCAGGGCTCGATATCGACCTGCACATCGACGAATCCGGCGATCCCGATGCCCAGGGTCTGCGAGCCGTTGCCCGCGCGGTGTTGCGCAATCGCTTTGGCGGGCGCGTCAACTGCGGCCATTGTTGCGCGGTCAGCATCCAATCCGCCGAAATCCTGGAGCGCACGATCGCGCTCGCCGGCGAGGCCGGACTATCGGTCACCAGCCTGCCCATGGCGAACCTTTATCTCCAGGATCGGGTGCCCGGCCGCACGCCGCGCTGGCGAGGTATCGCGCCGGTGCAGGAACTGGCAGCCGGCGGCGTTCCGGTGTGCGCGTCGAGCGACAACTGCCGCGACCCGTTCTTCATGTTCGGCGACCACGACATGCTCGAGACCTGGCGCGAATTCGTGCGCATCGCCCACCTCGATCTGGCGCCGAGCCAATGGGCCGCGTCGGTCACCCGCCGGCCCGCTGACATCATGGGACTTGGCAGCTTGGGCAGGATCGAGCCGAGCGCCCGCGCCGACTTGGTCCTGTTCCGCGCCCGCACGGTGAGCGAACTGCTTGCGAGGCCACAAAGCGATCGCGTCGTGCTGCGGCGCGGCCGCGTCTCGCCGGCAATGCTCCCCGATCATTCGGAGCTGGATGGGCTGTTTGACGCGGTTTGACGAAGATCCTTGCCATTGCCCTCATATTTCATCGGCGTTTTCGCCTCAAAGCGACCACTAATCCTCGGGCTGCGGGGGCTGATGCGCCCGATGCCAGTTCCAGCCGCACCGCATCGGCGCGAGCGCGGTCCAGTACCGCTGCCGCGACATCGGCCTCGTAAGCGACGACATCGGCGCTCCCCAGTAGCCGCGCCTGGCGCAGCGTGAGATCTTCGGGATCATCCGAAATCAGCCGGATCTCGATGCGACCGGCCGGCGCCGTTTCAGCGCCGTCGAGCCACGCATTTACCCGTCCTATCGCGCCTTCATCGAGTGGATCGAGCGTGCCGCCCGCTTCCAGCGCCACGTCCAGCGCGCGGCGACGGTCGCCGGCATCGGGCCAACGCCGGCGCATGGCCGTGCGCGCCTGGGTCAAAGCTTCGGCCAGCGCGCCCAGCCGCTGCGGCAGCAATTGCTCCAGCCGCAGCCGCAACGCTTTCGCAAGGCCCGCCGATGCACCGCCGGTGCCGATCGCCAGCAGCACCGGCGAGCGGTCGAGAATGGCCGGGGTGGTGAAATCGCAAAGCTCGGGGCGATCGACGCAATTGACCAGGATGCCCCGCGCACGCAGCCGCGCCACGGCGGGTTCGGGTGCAAATTCGTCTGGATCGGGGGCGACGAAGGCGAGCCGGGCTTCGTGATCTTCGTTGACGCAGATGCCGCCTGCGCGCTCGACCAGCCGCCGCTTCGCTATCGCTGCCTCGCCGCTGCCCAGCACGATGACCGGCCGACCGGCGACGCGATGGAACAGCGGCAGGCTGGATATTGTCATTGGCGGCCGGTCATTGCAACCATTCCGGCACGCACTCCGCCGCCAGGATCGTGGCAGGATCGATGCGGCGCGCGACCAGCGCCCATTTGTCGCCATCGACCATCACTTCGGGCACCAGCGCGCGGCTGTTGTAAGTGTTGGCCATGGTCGCGCCATAAGCGCCGGCGGTGCGGAACACCGCCAGATCGCCAGCTGCGACCCGATCGATGTCGCGGCCCATGGCGAAAGTGTCGGAGCTTTCGCAGATCGGGCCGACGATGTTGGCGATGATCCGTTCTCCGCCGGGCGCGACGGCGATGAAATCATGCCAGGCATCGTACAGCGCCGGGCGGGCGAGATCGTTCATCGCCGCATCGATGATCACGAAGGGCGCAGTAACGCCGGGCTTCACGCGCACCACGCGAGTCAGCAACACGCCCGAATTGCCGGTGATGACGCGGCCCGGCTCGAACATCAGCGTGGCGTCCCAGTCGGCGGTGACGCGCGCGATCATCGCAGCGTAATCGGCAGGGCTGGGGAAGGTTTCACCCAGCTTGTAAGGCACGCCCAATCCGCCGCCGAGGTCCATATGGGTGACGCTGTGTCCTGCGGCGCGAATCCGGCGCATCAATTCGCCCACGCGAGTGAACGCGGCTTCGAGCGGCGCAACGCTCGACAACTGGCTGCCGATATGGACCGCCAGCCCGCGCATCGCCAGCCCAGGCAACACGGACAGACGAGCATAGTACGCTGCCGCGCGATCATAGGGCACGCCGAACTTGTTTTCCGCCTTGCCGGTGGAAATTTTGCCATGGGTGCCGGCATCGACATCCGGATTGACGCGCAAGGCGCAGGCTGCGCTTCGGCCCATCGCTGCAGCCAGCGCCGCCAGTTCGATGCCCTCTTCCTCGCTTTCGAGATTGAACTGGCCGATGCCCGCCGCCAGCGCTCGGCGCATTTCCTCGCCGGTCTTGCCGACGCCGGAAAAGACGATCGACGCGGCCGGCATTCCGGCGGCCAGCGCCCGCTCCATCTCGCCTGCCGAAACCACGTCCGCGCCATAGCCTTCCGCGGCCAGCAGCTTGAGCACCGCCAGATTGGGATTCGATTTCATCGCAAAGGCGATATGCACCTGTGGCAGCACCGCCAGCGCATCGCGAAATACGCGCGCATGGCGGGTGAGAGTAGCGCGCGAGTAGATATAGCAAGGCGTGCCGACAGCGTGGGCAATCGCGGTCAACGGCACGTTTTCGGCGTGCAGAACACCGTGTAGGTAGGTGAAATGGTCCATTCGCGTCCTGTACGGGCATTGTTCGGCAATAACTTGCCCCACACCCCGCCTGTCCTGAGCTTGTCGAAGGGCTGTCCTTCTTGCTTTCGAGCTTACAAAGGAAAAGCAGCCCTTCGACAGGCTCAGGACTGGCGGGGTGGATAGGGACACGCGGGGTGTGGGCAGGCGGGAATTATGGCGGTGGCAGATCGAACGGATCGTCGCCGCGCACTTCGGATTTGAGGCGCAGTTCGACATTGATCGCGGGCCGGGCCTGCGGCCGGGGCAGCAGCAATTCCGCCGAAGTTGGCGCATCCTTGCGGCCATAAGGCGCCACCGGCAGGCTGTGGCCAACCTTCGGCTTGAGATCGGTGCGCACGCCGCAGCCCGCCACGGCAAATGCCGTGAAGCAGGTCAGCCATGCCAGCCGGTTTCGCATCACGATCCCTCGATTCCCAGCGCGGTGCGCGCTTCTGCAACGCGCTGCCTTACCCCGGATGGCGCGGTTCCGCCATACGAGGCGCGGGACGCCACCGATGCCTCGACCGACAGGGCCGCAAATACCCGCGCATCGATCCGCGCATCGATCGCCTGCAGATCCGCCAACTCCAGTTGATCGAGCGCCACGCCGCGTTCCTCGGCCAGCTTCACCGCCGCGCCGGTGATGTGATGCGCTTCGCGAAACGGAATTCCCGCCTCGCGCACCAGCCAGTCGGCCAGGTCGGTCGCGGTGGCATAACCCAGTTCCGCCGCCGCGCGCATCCGCGCCGTGCGGAAGGTCGCCCCCGCCACCATCCCGGTCATCGCCGCCAGGCACAGCGTCAACAGCCCCGCCGCCTCGAATACCGGCGGCTTGTCGTCCTGCATATCCTTCGAATAAGCGAGCGGCAGCCCCTTCATGGTGATCATCAGGCTGGTCAGCGCGCCGATGATCCGCCCCGAATGCCCGCGCACCAGTTCGGCGGCATCCGGGTTCTTCTTCTGCGGCATGATCGAGCTGCCTGTCGACAGCGCATCGGGCAGCACGATGAAGCCGAACGGCTGGCTGGCCCAGATGATGAACTCCTCCGCCAACCGCGACAGATGCAGCGCGCATTGGCTCGCGGCCATCAGGTAATCCAGCGCGAAATCGCGATCGGATACCGAATCGAGGCTGTTGGCGGTCGGCCGGTCGAACCCCAGCGCCGCCGCCGTCGCCTCCCGATCGATCGGAAACCCGGTCCCTGCCAGCGCCGCCGCCCCCAGCGGGCATTCGTTCATCCGCACGCGCGCCGCCGCAAACCGCGACACATCTCGCGCGATCATCTCGTAATAGGCCAGCAGATGGTGCCCCAGCGTCACCGGCTGCGCGGTCTGCAGATGGGTGAAGCCGGGCATGATGCTGTCGGCATGCTCGCCCGCGCGCTCGACCAGCGCGCGCTGCAGCGCGGCCAGGTTCGCCAGCGCCTGATCGCACGCATCACGCACCCATAGCCGGAAATCGGTCGCCACCTGGTCGTTGCGGCTGCGCGCGGTGTGCAGCCGGCCGGCAACCGGCCCCACCAGCGCAGCCAGCCGGCTCTCGGTGGTCATATGGATGTCTTCCAGCGTCCAATCTTCGGGCACGCCCTGTTCGGCATATTCCCCGGCGATCACATCCAGCCCGTCGCTGATCGTTGCCGCATCGCCCGCACTGACGATCCCCTGCGCGCTCAGCATCGCGACATGCGCCTGGCTCGCCGCAATATCCTGCCGCCACAAAGCCTTGTCGAACGGGATCGAGGCATTTATCTCGCGCATGATGGCGGAAGGTCCACCCGCGAACCTGCCGCCCCACATTGTATTGGCCCCGCTGCCGCCGGGCTGGGAGTCGGAAATGCCGATATCGTCACGCTCGCTCAAGCTTGCCATTCCCGCGTTTGGGCTCACCGCCGCCCTGATGCTCGGCGGCTGCGATAGGCAAAGCAACCAGCCCGCGCAACCGGCGGCTTCACCAAGCGCCGCAGTCGGCGGGGCGGCTGAATTTACCGGCTCGATCAATCGCAGCCACAAGGGCGATCCCTTGCCCAGCCTGACCGTCCACGACGCGGCGGGCAAGATGCTGGCGCTGAAGCAACTGGCGGGCACGCCGCTGCTGCTCAACCTGTGGGCCACCTGGTGCGCGCCCTGCATCGCCGAACTGCCCAAGCTCGACGCGCTGGCCGTTGCCAAGGGGCCGGCGCTGAAGGTGGTCACCATCTCCGAAGACCTGACCGCGGGCGACAAGGTGGCCGCGTTCCTCTCCAGCCGAGGCGCCACGCACCTGCCCCCCTGGCTCGACCCGAACAACGACGCCTCGACCAGCTACAAGGTCAGCACCCTGCCCACAACGATCTACTACGACGCGGCAGGGCACGAGATATGGCGCTATTCGGGCGGGCACGACTGGATGAGCGCGGAAACCGAGAAGATGTTGGCTGAGAGCGGAAGTGAAGGGTAGGTGCGAGAGGTAACCCTCTCACGCTCTCCGACATAGCTGAGGTGAAATGCTATCAGAAATCGAGCAAATTGCGCATGCACAACAGGTCGTTCCCCGCCATGCGCGGCTTGAAGCCTTTTGCCAACGGATCATTGACATAGGACTTCGGATCGGCATCGATCAATCCGAAGAACACCTCGGCGATGATCCGGCCGCCCACGCCGGTTAGTTGCGTCTGCGCTCCGGGTCCGTTCAGGAGATCGTCGTCGCTGAACACATTATTCACGCCCGCGAACGTGCCACCTGGGACCGCGGCACGCAGCTTTGCCTGTGCTTCGGCCAGGACATAGAACCACAGGGGGGTTGCCGCGCGCAACACCTCGGCGATCGGTTGCCACTGAAAGGCCTGCGCGTCTGCACTGATGTTCAAACCAGCCGGCGTAGCAATGGCGGCGCGGATGACCAGGTCAGCATCGGTGAGCTTGGCAACTGGCTTACCCCGCTTGGTCAAGGCATCAGCAACGCTTTGTCCGCTGGGCAGGCCGTAGAAATTGCCGCGGAGCAGGTTGAGGAGCGCCAGCGAACCTTTCGGCGTGTGGGCCATTTGCGCCGGTGCGATCGCGGCGTTTGCCTCCTCCACCGCCTTGGGTTCAGGGACATCTACTGGAAGCATCGACAGCGGGTCGACCAGCGTCGAGTCGATCTTGTAGGCATATTGCAGGATCGGCGGCTGGTCCGGCACTACACCTGTGGAAGCTACTCGCCCGGTCAGGTCCTTGTCCGCGCCCGGCACCGTGTCCGGGAAGAACCGTTCCCAGCTGTCGATGATGTGCGTCGGGGGTAGCGGGTCGAAGCCGAGGAGGGAATCCCCGCCGGCATTCGGGTCGGGTTGCGATCCTTCAAAGATCGGCAGGATCTTCCCGGTGTTCAGGCGATATCCCTGGCGCACGCCGGAGTGACCATAGCGGTAGGCGGCACCGACAAACTCGCGCGGCATGTTGGTCCGCTTGTCCTCGGTGTAGAGCACGTAATCACTACGACGCGCGATCGGATCGGCGGCCCCGGCCAGATCGGCAAACACGGCGCTGTCGACGATACGCGGCAGGAAATCCTCGATGATGATCCGCTGATAGGTCCAGCGTACCTCGTTCTGCGCCGATGCGAACAGATCGTCCTTCACCGTCCACTGCTCGGAGTTCTGCTTAAGCGCATCGATCACCGCATTGTGGTAGCGGATCATGCCGAGTTGGATCTGGCAGACGATCGAATTTTCATCGTTGCGCTTGTCGCCGATAATAGCGCGTCCGTTCGCGGCGCGGGCAAGATCCGTGCCGTCGGGGCTGACCAGCAGCTTTTCTCCGGCATCATCATACATGAACGGTTGGGCGTCCGGGCCATCGCCATAGACGTTGTCAAGGTCGAAGCGCGGGGTGCGTAGGTTGGATGGCACATGCGAACCCTGCGGCAGGCGATCGGCCAGGTTCAGCGACGAGGTGCTGTCGAAGGTCAGGTCATGGTCGACGAATTGGCCGAAATACGTGTAGCCCGACGGCACCCACAGGTTCTCTTCCGGATCGGGGCCGTCCTTCACGACGTCCGGCGGGCTGATCATGTTCGTTGCCAGGACGTTCAGATCGCTTGCAGCAAAAGTCGCAGCCTGACCCGGCAGCAACTCGGTGAAGGGAGCTAGATGCGAGCCGACGAAGCCGTGTGATTTAGAATTCATATGTTTCCCCTGTACCGTACAAATTACTGTCGATTCGCACTATAATTGCGCGGCTATTATGACACGTCAATGAAGATTTAATACTTCAAAGTAGATTCGATCTTAAGCAATGCTATACCGATGAAAATCAATGCAAAGTTGTTGAGAACAATAAGCTGAGGCCAAACGGCAGTGAACAAGCCCATTGCAGGTGACGCCTTGCAGAACGTTGGGTCAAATCTGCAAAGCTAGCCCCGCATGCTTAGCCTACCTTTTGCCACTGGCGCTTGTAGATATGCGTCAGCTTGATTAAATTTCTGCGCCGGCTTTATTGAAGTTTGATTGCAAAAGGGCGACGCGCGGCTGGGGGCGACGCGATAGGTAAGCCACTCGCTCCTCCGTCACTGCTGTGCTTGCACCGACCGCGCTTGATTTGGCGCTGCATCGCCAAACGTTCTACCCGCATTGCCCCCTGTGCAGCAGCTTGTGATCGGCCAGCACCAGCGCCATCATCGCCGCCGCCACCGGCGCGCCGCGGATGCCAACGCACGGATCGTGGCGGCCGGTGGTGCGGATTTCGGTGGCCACGCCGGCGCCGGTTACCGTCG
>CAXTOI010000111.1:0-780 GCA_964245645.1 uncultured Novosphingobium sp.
CCGAAAATCGCGGTGGCCCCAACAAGCTACACCACGCCTTGGGACACGATCTGTCGTCGCTTTTCGCCATAACCCTCCCTGCGTGCAATGATTGTCCTTGTAGCAATGCCAACTTCCCCGCAAGAGGCGCCAACGAACCTCGCATTAACATGTCGGCCTCAGCTACAGAGACCGGTCACTCAGACCGACGAGACCCGTAACAACTCCTTCACCCAGCCATTGAGTAGACCCCGATAGTCGGCGACTAGCCAAGGTTCGCCATCCGACATTCGCCGCTCGATCCTCCTCAGCAGCGCCGAGAGAGCGAGCGAGTGGTCCGTCGAATCGATCGCTGCGCAGACGAGGGAGGAGAGTTTTCCCCCCGAGAAATGGCTGGTCGCGGGATTGGTGGTAATAGCAGACGCGGCCGCGGCATGTGCGCCGCGCGACGCGGAGACGTGATCGCCGGCTGCGACGTATGGCTCCGAGACAGCCCGCTGCCGCACTGCCTTCGCTGCACGAACCTTGGATCTAAGGTGCTCGATCGCCTTAGGAAGTCCAGCGATGCATAGACGATCCCACATCTCCGGCGATAGTGATACGTGCTGCTTGGAGGTCGCGACGCCGAACGCTTCGTCGAGGGATGCAGAGAACTCGACCTCGACGCGGATGTAGCGGTCGTTGTTGATGAACGTCGTCCATGGAGTGCGGCACTGCACGTCCAGAACGCGCCCGTTCCGGCTGAACACCAAGCCGTGATACGCCTTCATTATCGGGAAGCGCGCGTTGGCATTCATGCCG
>CAXTOI010000111.1:790-9413 GCA_964245645.1 uncultured Novosphingobium sp.
GCGCAGGGCAATGTCTCCGGAAACCCCGTCCCCACATCCAATGGTCAGCTTCAGCGGATCAAGTGCCTGAGAACGGTCTTCGTCAAGCGCGTGAAACTCACCTTGAGGATCGAGGAAGAGCGGGTCAATTCGGCGCACCTGTTCGCCATCAACATGGATTGCAGTTGCAGCAAGCAGCTTGTGGTACACGACGCCAAAGTGGCGGATTAGATTGCGCCGAAGGTCTGTTGTAGTCACCCAGTCAAGCCTGTCGAGCTTCTCAACGACCACGACGGTGCCGGACTTCCAGCCCTGCGGATGGCTCCGTTCTATCGCGTCGACGACGAAATCGGGAAGGCTTGCTGGCTTTGCCGACGGGATCGCGATGTTGAATTTCCTGTCGTTGTAACTTCCGGCGTCAAGTAGATCGAGATCAAGGCTCACCGAATAAACGTTTCCTTCTCTTAACTTTGAGTAGATTGTGAAACGGCGACCTATGCTTACGGTAGCGCATGGAAGTCCGTAGCCAAAGCGGCCGAGACCAAGCCGGTCATTTTCGCGGTGCGTGCCGCCCCACATCATTGCGAACCGTAGCATACCTGGGCTCATGCCGTGTCCGTCATCAATGATTGCGAGTTGCCCTGGTGTAGCAAAAGAAGTGCCGTATCCGAGTACGAGATCAATGCGCTCGGCGTATGCCTGGATTGAATTATCAACCAGTTCCGCCAAGGCCTCTATGTTGCTTTTGTAGCCAATGTGTCTAATACCGCGGAAGAAGGCTTCTGGAACGACTAGCTCAAGCTCGCCTGTGGATGTCTTTACTTTGTCAACGTATTCCTGTTGACTCAATAATATCGAGATAGGGTTTACGTGTTTCATTACGTAATTCTCCCGTTGTCACGTCCTACAAGGTTTCGCCGCCATCGTTGCAGAATTAGCTATGCTCTGACTAGCGAGGATAGCCGTAGAATGTTTACTGCCGTAAAGACTTCAAAGTGCTCTCCTGCAGCTAAAAATAGAACGTTAGATCCGTGCGCATTCCTGCCTAATTGACAAGTCCTTGAGAGCTGCGGCAAAAGTCGAAATACTGGCAGCAGCGTGCACCAGGTGGTCGATCGCCGGACCCATTTCGTCATGTTCCATCCGACCGAGGGTCAGCGCCGCGTCGATAGCGTCCTCCATGATCATGCTGATCTGAGTTCCCAAAAGAGCAATCAGCGCGCTGGCGTTTTCATCCATGGCGGCAGCAAGCGGCCAGGTCGCGACATTGTCCAGACGCAGCTTTCATAACCGGCAAATTGCATTCGACTTCGGCAGCTATTCGAGCATGGTGGCACTGACAATGGGGCCTCGGCAATCGGCCCCGCTGCCTCGAGAGTGATCAACTCCGGGGCCTTGGGTGGTGGGGGCCAGCACAGTGCTGCCCCAAACCGGAGTAGTACCCATGAATCAATCAAACAGTCAGCCGCGCGTGCGCAAAATGGCTCGGCCGCCCTACGTTGAAGGAGGCAGCGATGCCCCAGGAGAGCAGTCCCCGCCTTCAGGCGCCATCCCGACGACGGCAGTCGTCCCGACCAAGGCCGCCGTCGTTCTGGCGCTTCTCCAGCGCGCCGACGGTGCGACGCTTCAGGATATGGTCGATGCAACCGGCTGGCTCCCGCACACCTCCCGGGCATTTCTGACCGGGCTGCGCAAGAAGGGCCATTCCATCATCCGCGACAAGGTCGATGGCGTGACCCGCTATTTGATCGCGCCGGTGGACGCCGAATGAACCGGCTGGATACAACCATGGCTGCGCTGGCGACAATGTCGTCGGCGCAGCTGCGCTGCCTGTGGACCGAAACGTTCGACACGCCGGTCCCGCCAGTTCCTGACTCACTGCTGCACCGCGCGCTGGCGCACGCCATGCAGGAGGCAACGCTAGGTGGCTTGTCAGCGGTCCCGCGCCGGTCAATGGAAGCCCTGGCGCGTGGCGGCTCTGCCGTTCAGCAGGATCTTGCCATAAAGTTCAAGCCGGGCACCCGTCTCATGCGGCAATGGAATGGTAGCATGCATTCGGTGCTGGTGACTGCCGACGGTTTCGAGTTTGACGGCAAGACCTGGAAGTCGCTGTCTGCCATCGCTCAGCGGATTACCGATAGCCATTGGTCCGGACCGCGCTTCTTCGGTCTCAGGCGCCCGCAGCTTCCGCCCACCCAGGTTTCCCGCGATGCCGCGCAATAAGGCGTCGAAACCAGCGGTACGCGGGCGTGATGGGGCAGCGATCCGCTGTGCCATCTATACGCGCAAGTCGACCGAGGAGGGGCTGGAGCAGGAGTTCAACAGTCTCGATGCCCAGCGTGAGGCTTGCGCTGCCTATGTGCTGAGCTTACAGCATGAAGGTTGGACGCTGCTGCCCGGCGTTTATGACGATGGCGGCTTTTCTGGTGGCTCGATGAATCGGCCAGCACTGCAGCGCCTGCTGGCCGAAGTTCAGGCCGGCAAGATCGATGTCATTGTCGTCTATAAGGTCGACCGCCTCACCCGCAGCCTCGCCGATTTCGCTAAGATCGTCGAGGTGCTCGATAATGCGGGTGCCAGCTTCGTCAGCGTGACGCAGGCATTCAACACGACCAACAGCATGGGGCGCCTTACGCTCAACGTGCTCCTGAGCTTTGCTCAGTTCGAGCGAGAGGTTACCGGCGAGCGCATTCGCGACAAAATCGCCGCGTCGAAGAAAAAGGGCATGTGGATGGACGGACCAATCCCGCTCGGCTATGATGTTGTCAATCGAGCACTGGTGGTCAATGAGCCGGAGGCGGCAATTGTCAGGCAGATCTTCGAGGTGCACCAGACCGTGCCGACGTTGCGGGCGCTTGCTCAGGAACTCGATGCCAGAGGCGTGCGGTCGCGTGTCCGGCAGATGAGAGATGGACGAAGCGTAGGTGGTTCGTGCTACACCCCTGGTGGTTTGCAGCACATCCTGAGCAACCTCATCTACCTTGGCGAAGTCAGCCACAAGAGCTGTGTCTATCCTGGCATACATCCAGGCATTGTCGACCGCGATCTCTGGAAAGCTTCCCAAGGCCGCCTCTCGGGCAATGTTCCGCGGCCCCGCACTGGATTGGTCAGCCCGCTTGCCGGCAGGATCAGCGACGGTGCGGGCAAGCCGCTCATTGCCAACCATGCCAACAAGGGCGGAAGGCGCTATCGCTATTACGTCAGTACCACCCAGGACCAGGCAGCCTGCTGGCGACTTCCCGCAGGCGATCTCGAGGCCATGGTCCACCGCTCGATCACTGCGCTGCTGGATGATCCCATCCGACTATACGGTGAGTTCGGCGGCCAGACACCGCGGCACGAGCTTACTGCCAGAGGCCGACAGATGCTGGAAACCTACCGCAGCCCAACGACGCTCGGTGCTATCATGGAGCGGCTTGGCGGCAACGTCGTCGTCGACGAGAGCTCGGTATGCGTTCGCATTGATCGGCACTTGCTGGCGGAGCTTTTCAACGTCGAACTACCCGCAGCGGGGCTGAATGACCTGGTCGAGCTTGATGTCCCGGCTTCCCTTCGTCGGCGCGGCCATGAGCTTCGACTCGTCTATGCCACAGCTCATGCCGAGCCCATCCATCACGATGACCGCCTGATTGAGTTGCTCGGCAAAGGCTGGGCAGCCTGGGACGAGCTATCGAACAACATCAGGATCGCAGATCCCACCCGCCGCAGCCATCTTTGCCGGCTGGCTCGGCTGCGATTCCTTGCACCCGACATCGTCACCGCCATTCTCCATGGGCGCCAGCCCATCGAACTGACCGCGCGCAGTCTCTTGCGTGCCAACGAGTTGCCTGTTGCCTGGCCCGAACAGCGCAAACTTCTTGGGTTCGCGTAGCCCCCGAACTGGCGCAAATGCCGGTGCATCGGGGCACAGGACACCAATATCGGCTTTTGAGACTAGCGCCCCAAGGCGGGCGGAGTTCGCCCTGATTCAGGGCGTCTCTGTCCTGAAAGCAACTACAGCCCCCGCCTGAAAGCCCGCAAACGCGGGGTTTCGCACCATACGGCGCCCGGTGCCGCAAATTTCTATTCGCGCGTGACGGAATGGTGCTGCTGGGGAGGATTGAACTCCCGACCTCAGCCTTACCAACCCGATGTGGCGCCTTTTGGCGCCTACACCTATACACCGCCGATCATACGAAAATGCCCTACTCCCAATGATTTAACTTGATCCTCAATGCGGTAACCGTATCCTTCTTTGCGAAGGAGTTTCCGCTCTGGTGCTTCCGCGTCGCTTCCGCAGCGCGAAGCAGCCGCGTTGGAGGTTGACATGGCCAAGCTGACTAAGACCCTCGTAGACCGCGCCGGCACGAGCGAGCGCGACGAGTTCCTTTGGGACGACGACGTGCCTGGCTTCGGATTGCGCGTCTTCAAATCCGGCAAGCGCAGCTACCTGATCCAGTACCGCATGGGCGGACGCACCCGACGCTACACGATCGGGCCGCATGGCATCTGGACGCCGGAGACGGCTCGCAAACAGGCGAAGATCCTTCTTGCCGGTGTCGCGCAGGGTGAAGACCCTGCGGAGAGCAAGAAGCTCGACGCCAAGGCCATGACGGTGAAAGAGTTGTGCGAGACCTACCTTGAGGACGCGAAAAAGGGACTGGTGTTCGGCAAGAGCGGCGGCCCGAAAAAGCCACTGACGATCAACACCGATGAGGGTCGCATCCGTCGCCATATCATCCCCCTTTTAGGGACGCGGCGGGTTAAAGACATCAACCCTTCTGACGTCAATCGTTTCCTAAGAGACGTCGCGAGCGGAAAAACCGCAGTCGATTTGAAAACCAAGACGCGTGGCCGCGCGATCGTGAGAGGCGGTCCAGGAGCTGCCGCGCGGAGTGTCGGCTTGCTGGGCGGCATCTTCACCTATGCGATTGAGCAAGGGATCGTGGACGCGAACCCGGCGCGGGGTATCCGCAAGCCGAAGGACAAGGTGAGGACGCGTAGGCTTAGCGAGGCGGAATACGGAATTCTCGGCCGACTTTTATCCGAGCATGAAGCCGACGAATCGACGGCTCTTGCCGCGAGGATCATCCGCGCGCTGGCGCTGACGGGCTGCCGACGCAACGAGATTGTCGAACTCAAATGGAGCGAGGTGGATGACGATCGCAGCTGCCTCGCGCTCGAGGATAGCAAGGAAGGTGCATCGATCCGGCCCGCCGGTTTGCGTGCCCTTGACGCCATCAACCGCGCGAAACCGAAAAAGCCGGTGGGGCTGGTGTTTGCTGGTGGGTCGGATACGAACGTCTACCACGCGTTTCCGAAGAAATGGAAAGCGATCTTCGACGGTACGGAGCTTGCCGACATCACGCCGCATGTTCTGCGTCATAGCTTTGCCAGCTTGGCCAACGATCTTGGCTTCACCGAGGCAACCGTGGGCGCGATGCTCGGCCATGCGGGCGCCTCCGTAACCAGTCGCTATGTTCATGTCGTCGATACCGCGCTTGTGCTCGCGGCGGACACGGTATCGGGCTTCATTGACGCGCTGATGTCCGGGGTCGTTTTCAAACGTGCGCCATCGGCACTTGATCGTAAAGCGAGAGAAGCCGCGATCAGCCGCTTGCTTGCACGTGCCGCAAACGAAGATGGACAGGAAGACAGCGCCTTGCTTGCTGCCTGAACGCTGTGGTCTGCGCGCCTCGACATTGTGAGCGTGCCTTTCGCTGTCTGTTAGGGCACGGGGGCACAAAGACGCGCCTGGCGCGCCAGAGGGGATTTAACCGCAAGAATGGGTATCGACGTCGACGCGCAGAAGGTCGTCACCTTCAGTGCGGTTCACGAGCAGAGAGTTGTGACCGACCCGACGCGGCCAATTCCGCGCGTGCGGTACGGGCCCCTCCCGGTCGTGAGCATCTTCCGGCGTCAAATCACCGCGCACGATACGGATGACGGAAATCCACTGATTTATGCGCTCAAGGGCAAGTTCGGCTACACCATGCCGTACGGCGATTTTCGGCTGCTGTATCGTGCCGCAAACCAGATCCTTCCGAACGCTTTGCTTGGAATGAATTTCGACTTGGTGGTCCCGCTTCCATCGTCCTCACCGGTCGCGGGTATTCTTGCCGCCCGGGCAGCCCGCCAGCGAGCAGGATGCAGCTCTCTGGCCTGCCTGCAGAAGGCGACCATCGGACAGGTTCTGGCTGGTGCGCCCGCGCCGGCGCAGATCAGGAAGCAGCATCGCGGAGAGTACACGTCGCAGCTGGCCAAGCTGCAGAAACTCGATCCGAATCTCTTGATTAAGATGAAGGCGTTGAAGGGACCTGTGCGACCCTATTTCGCACCGGTCGTGGCCAACGGCCTTGCAGGTCAGTGCGCGGGGCGCCATGTGCTGCTGGTCGATGATATATTGAGTTCCGGAAGCAGTTTGGCGGCGGCTGAGGCAGCGCTGCATGCTTCTGGCGCTGCGAGCGTGAGCGCTCTGACGTTGCTCAGCCGACTGCGGTGATTCATTGACTTTTCAGGGTTGGGAGCCTAACTCCACCTTTCTACGGACCGCATTTACACCTTGCGGTCCCTAAATATGAGGCACTTCCCACAAGGAGGTGTAGGATCGGGCAGCGCCGCCAGCGGCCACGTCGTAGGGACGAGATAGCTGGAGATCGGGTACCGACCGACGAAATATTGGGGCGCCGGGTGACCGGCGCCCTTTCTTTTTGCCTGCGAGCCGGGGGGGCGGATCCAGGGCCACACTTCATCGGCAAACCGCGATTCTGTGCTACCATCCAAGGATGAGCAAGAACGGCGCGACGGTCTGGTGGATTGAGGCGGATTCGGGAGAGCTCTGATCGCACACGCTTGATCCGCATGATCTGCTCGGCAGCGGAACCTTCGAGAATGAGGTCCGCATCAAATATGCGCGAGACCCTGTCGAGATTGCGACGATTCTGCACGCTCGCGCCGGTAACGACTGGGAGCGGGCCGAACTGGAGCGTCTGCGGGGTCGGGCGGCGGAAGTTAGGGCAGAGATCGCGCGCCGCCAGTCAACGGAGAAGCCAATCGGATAGAATAGCTCGCTTCGCCGGCGTCACGAACTGCGCGCCCTGTCCATCTGTCGCGCCAGTTCTGCGCCAATATCTTCGATCACATGGCCGTGGACGAAATAATCCATCTTTCCGCCATCTCGAACCTCCGAATGCTGGGCAACGTCGATCAGAAGATCGAAATGCTCGTCGTCCCGGCTGATATGAACGATATCACCCACACGCGGGACGACTTCGAAGTCGCGTTCGACAGAGACGCCGCCGGCGCCGAACTGGATGCTGATGATTGTCATGGGCTAACCCTCTTTGGTGGCCGGGCCGTCTGTCTTGGCCTGCGGCACAATACGTTGATGGTAAGTTTCGGAGACGAAATCGACAAAGGCAACGGCGGCACCGACAGCCAGTCGGGCGTGACGTGGCTCTAGGCCGCGATGTCGCCCATCCCGGCCATGTCCAGATCCATAGAGGCTGCGCAGCTCGGCGAGATATTGCGTGACGGTCGCGAGGTTGCGCAGCAGCAGCCGGATTGTCTCGGCACCCTTCGCCTCGTCGGAGATTCCCTCGGGCACGAGTTTCAGCTCCTTTGCCAGGAGCTTGGTCAGGTCGGGCAGGCTCGCCGAGCGCGAGAAGGTGATGCCTTGTCGGTTGAGGATCGATTTGCAGCATGTTTCGACTAGGTCCTTGGCCGTTCCGATCGCGAGCGACGGATCAGTCTCTACCGCCACTTCCAGCCGCTCGATTTCCTTTTGCATCCAGGCCGCGTCGAGCGCGTCAGCAACGGTGCGCGCTCGTGACACGGATCGCTGACCGGCGAGCCCCACTTTGCGGCCGACGAAGCGTGGTCGTCCGGCGATCCGCTCCTCCTCGGCGAGTTCCCATCCCTCCTGGCGCAACTGATCGTTGAACTGAGCGACCAAGCGGATTGCTTCATCCTTGTCGGGCCGGACGATTGGGTGAACCATCTCGCAGAGAAAGCGTAGGAAGGTCTCATCGGACCCCGTCAGCAGGGCAAATCGCTCGTCCCCGTAGACCCAGTCATCGTCCCAATCATAATTGTTGATGCGATGCTGATAGATGTCGCCGGCCGCGTCCTTGTGTCGCGAGTCGTACGAAGGGAGGGCTGCGAGATCGTAGATCCTTGCGAGGAACTCGACGTCATCGAGCTTGCCGGCCCAGGCCACACTGTCGATCCGCAGACCATCGATGATGTTCTGCCTAGCCTTGCGTCGGATGCGGGCATTGGGACGCGGAAGGACGCCCGGTTGAACGAGGCGCGGAACGATGCTGACTTTGTACCAGTCGGTGGAATGAGGCTCCAGAGTGACCTTGAATCGTTGGGTAAGCTGATCCTCGATCGAATCCTTGCCGCTACCGAGCAATGCATAGTCGGCAGGATCTACTGCCAGATTGATGGTCCAGATTTCGGTGCCACCATCCCAGTTATCGTAGCCGGTCCGCTCGATGCGCGGCGTTGCTGCGCGGAGTAATTCGACAGCCTGCATCATCCGCTCGGCGACGAGCAGCTCTTCAACGGTCGCGATATAACGCGAAGGGTTAGTGGCGAGGTCCTGCAAGTTATACCAATCGCCCTATGAATTGACGCATTGGAACCAATCGCGGCTGGCGAT
>CAXTOI010000112.1:0-9381 GCA_964245645.1 uncultured Novosphingobium sp.
GCCAGCAGCCGCGCGGTGGCCGCGCCCAGCGGCGGGGCGGCGCTTTCGCGGATGGCGGTCTTCAGAAACACCCAGCTGCCTTCCTTGCGCCGCTCGGCCAGCGCCGCGTCGCACAGGATGCGAACATGGCGCGACACGCGTGGCTGGCTCTGGCCCAGCACTTGCGCCAGTTCGCCGACCGCCAGTTCCATATGCGCGAGCAGCCGCATGATGCGCAGCCGCGTCTGGTCGGCAAGCGCGCGCAAGGTGGGGTCGATTTGCATCCGGCCATCATATAAAGAATTCTTTATATGATTTCAACCGTGAAGTCCGCCGATAAGTCCGTTGCCGTTTTCGATCCTTGGGCTAGGATATGGCAATGCCGGTTTTCGGTTATAAAACCGCGATCTGCCATGCTGATTGCCACGAGGATGTCATGTTGCTCAATGCCAAGCCGTTTCACCCCAGGCCGCTGGCCATGGCCCTCTGTGCCGCCGCAACGCTTGCCCTGAGCGCCTGCGGCCATTCGGACAAGGCCAATGAAGCGGCATCGGCAGACAATGTCGAAATGCCCGCCGAAGAAACGATGAGCGGGCTTGCCGGTTCGGCAATGCCGCAGGCCGACCCCTCGGCCTCGGCTACCGATCAACCGGAAGGTGCGGACGCCAGCGCATCGGCAGCGGACTCTGCAGCGCAGGCGATATCCGGTCCCGGACCCGACGCTCCGACTCCATCCGCTCCGGCATCCCCTGCTGCGCAAATCCAGATGTGATACTACATCGTGGATTGCAACCCATGGCTCCCTCCCCGTTCGGAGGGGCGGGGTATCCACGCCAACGCCGACGCGCGGCCTGTCGGCCAAATTACCGATCAGTCCAGCGCTACCCGCCCCCGCCCGGCCTTCACCGCACCGCGAATCTTCTTTCCCTCCAGCCGGGCAGCTTTATCGATCCGGTTCACCCGGCTTTTCTTACGAATTTCTGGCAGCTTATGCGCGTCCCGGATCAGTTCGATCAGCCGTTCGCGGGCATCGGCGCGGTTGGCCTCTTGCGTGCGGAATCGGCGCGCCGCCAGGATCAGTTCCCCGCCCAATGTCAGCCGGCTACCCGCCAGCAATTTGAAGCGCGCGAACACCGCCGGCGCCAGCCGCAGCACATAGACGTTCAGCCGCAACTGCACCGCCGTGGCGACCTTGTTGACATTCTGCCCGCCCGGCCCGGTGGCGGCGATGAAGCTTTCGCTCAGATTGGCCAGCGCGCGGGCGATGACGTCATCCTCAACCATCGGCCGTTTCCGCCGGCACCGCCAGTTCGGCGCCGAAGCCCAGCGCGGCGAAATCCGCCGGCAATGGCGCTTCCGCCTGCACCGGCGGCTTGCCCTCGCGCGTTAGCCTTAGCCCGGCCGCATGCAGCATGGTACGCGCCGCCCCCCGATCATCGCCATAGATGGGATCGCCCAGCAAGGCATGGCCGAAGGCATGCGCCGCATGGACGCGGATCTGATGGGTGCGGCCGGTTTCAGGGCGAAATTCCACCGACGTCAGACCACCGATCCGCTCCAGCACGCGCCAATGGGTGATCGCCGGCTTGCCCTTTTTTGCCGCGATCATCCGCCACCCGTCCGCTGCGGAGCTGATCTTGGCCAGCGACAGTTCGATCGTGCCTGCCTCGCCGACAACCGGCCCGGCGACGATGCCCACATAGCGCTTATCGACCAGCCGCGCCTCGAACGCCGCCGAGAACCGCTTCAGCGCCTTAGGGTTGCGCGCCAGCAGCAGGCAGCCGGAGGTGTCGCGATCGAGCCGGTGCACGGGTTGCGGCGCCCGTTGAAACCCCAGCTTCAACCGATCGACGAAATCTTCCAGGCATGCTCCGCCCGCGCGTGGCCGATCGAGCGGCAAGCCGGCGGGCTTGTCGATCACCAGCGCTTCGCCGTCTTCGAACAGGATGGGCAGGTCCATGATCTATTCCATTACGTCAGCGCAGCAGCGATGCGGCGCAGTGCTTCGTCGAGCTTGGCATCATCGGCGGCGAAGCTGATGCGAAAGCCGGAACTGCTGCCGAACCCCGAAGCCGCCACCACCGCTACACCATGATCGAGCACATGCAGTGCCAGCGCCTGATCATCACCGAACCGCGTCATCAGCGGCGCAGCATCGACCATACAGTAAAATGCGCCATCGGGCACGGGGGTCGACAGACCGGGGATCGCGTTCAACGCGGTCGTCACGCGGTCGCGCCGGCTGCGGAAACGCTCACGCCAGTCGCTGAGAAAATCCTGCGGTCCTTCGAAAGCGGCCACTGCAGCGGCCTGGCTGACCGAGCACGGATTGCCCGAGCTGTGCGATTGCAAGCGCTCCATCGCCGCGATCAGCCATGCCGGGCCGGCCGCGACGCCGATGCGAAAGCCGGTCATCGCGTGGCTTTTCGACACCCCCGAAACGGTCAATATCTGCGGCGCGAGGTCGGGGCATAGCGCCGCCAGCGTGGCATGCGCGCCCGGGGTGTAGCGCAGCGGCGCGTAGATATCGTCGCTGAGCACCAGCACGCGCGGATGCCGCCGCAACACCTCGCCCAGCGCGCGCAATTCTGCGGGCGAATAAACCGCGCCGGTCGGGTTGCCGGGGCTGTTGAGCAACAACCAGCGGGTCTGCGGCGTGATTGCGGCGGCCAGCGCATCGGCTGCGATACGAAAACCATCCGCCGCGGTCGTGGGCATGGCCACCACCGTTGCGCCGGCGAAGCGCGCGATCTCGGGATAGCTCACCCACCATGGCGCGGGAATCAGCACCTCGTCGCCGGAGTCGAGCGTGGCCAGCAGCGCGTGGAAGATGGCCTGCTTACCGCCCGCGCTGACCGTGATCTGGCTGGTCGGCACGCCGATGCCCAGGTCGCGTGCGAAGTGCAGCGCGGCGGCCGCTTTCAGCCGCGCCGTGCCGCCCACCGCGGTATATTTTGTGTCGCCTGAATCCAGCGCAGCTTTGGCGGCGGCCACGACATGCGGCGGTGTGGCAAAATCGGGCTCGCCCACCGACAGCGAAATGATGTCGCGCCCAGCTTCGCGCAGGGCGATCGCGCGGTCGGTCATGGCGGTGGTGCCCGAAGGCGCGATCCGCGCCAACGCGGCGGAGATAGTCTCGGTCATCGGTTGTGTCCTGGAGCCAACGTTAACATAGCTCACACGTCGTCCCGGACTTGGTCCGGGATTGGGCTTTCTCGTGCTGATGCGCTGGAGAAAGAACGAGTGAATACCTCAAGTTAGTAGCCTCGATGTTGCGACCATAGCGAAGAACAGCCTAACCCAGGGTCAAGCCCGGGGCGACGAGAGCAGCACGTCAACGCCTATAAAAGCCCTGCCGGAACAAGCCCGCGCACGGCATTGCCTATCACAAAGCCTTGCGCCAGATCGTCCAGCCGCAATTCGGCCTCGCGCGCGGTGCCATCGGCCAGCATCGCCGCCCGCAGCACGCCGGGCAGCAGGCCGAGCGACGCGGGCGGGGTCAGCCAGAGACCGTCGCGCCGGACAAAGAGATTGGTAAAACATCCTTCGGTCAGCCACCCGTCGTCGCGAACGAACAGCGCTTCCTGCGCGCCTTGCGCTGTCGCGGCGCGCAGCCCGGCTTCGTAAAATGCGCGGTCCGAACTCTTGTGGCGCAATCGCCAATCCCCCGGATCGACCGGCAGCGGCAGCACCACGCAAGCCGATGGCGCGGTCGGCGCTACCGGCAGGTCGGTCAACTCCAGCGTGCATGCACCATTGCGCGCCAGCACCAGCCGCAGTTTTGCCTCGGTTCGCCCTTCGCCGCAAAGCGCATGGATTGCCTGGCGCAGCGCCTGGCTATCGCAGGCAAAGCTCAGTTCGTCGGCACTGGCGCCCAACCGCGCAAGGTGGCGATCGAGCAGCGCAATGCCGCCACCCGGCGCCACGCGCATCGTCTCGATCAGGTCGAACCGCGCGACCGCAGCCGCTCGATCGATTGCCGGTTGCCGCACGAATCCCCCCTTGCTGATACTTTCGCGCCATTCCGGCAGGCACGCCGAATCGGCAACCAGCGCCGAGCCGACGCCCATCACAGCCCGGCCCGTGCCGGCTTCCCCGCCCGTCAAACGCAGTGTGCGGATTGCCACGTTGAACGCTGCCTCGCCAGCGCCATCCGCATTCGGGGGGTCGATGTAGCCGATGGCGCCGCAATAGGCCCCGCGCGGATCGCGCTCGGTTTCGCCGATCAGTGCCATCGCCCGGATCTTGGGCGCGCCGGTTATCGATCCGCATGGAAACAGCGCGCGCAGCAGCTCGACCGCGCCGCGCTCCGGGGTCAGCCTCGCCCGGATGGTCGTCACCATCTGGTGCAAGGTCGGATAGGTTTCCACGGCAAAGGCATCCTCCACCTTTACCGTGCCCGCCTGCGCCACCCGCGACAGATCGTTGCGCAGCAGATCGACGATCATCAGGTTTTCGGCGCGCTCCTTGGCGCTGGCGGCCAATGCCTGGGCCTCTGCCGTATCGGCAGCAGGAGTTCGCCCACGCGGCCGCGTGCCCTTCATCGGCCGGGTCAGCACATCGTCGCCGCGCCGGCTGAAGAACAGCTCGGGCGAAAAGCTCAGCAGCCAGTCGCGGCCGTCATGCACCACCCCGCCATGGCCGGCACCCGCCGCACCGCGCAAACCCGCGTAGATCGCCAGCGGATCGCCGCGCCAGCTGCCTGCCAGGGGAAAGGTAAAATTCGCCTGATAGATATCCCCCGCGACGATCGCCTCGCGCAGTGCGGCAAAACCGCGGGCAAAACCGCCGATCGACAATTGCGGCTCCAGCGGCCCGATCGCGCTGCGCTGCGCGGCCGTGGCTTGATAACCCAGCCACTGCGGCACATCGCCAGCCGGGATCGGGTGATAACCGGCAAAAGCGCCGAACCACACCAGCGGACCATCAGCGCCGCAACGCGAGGCAAGCAATGGCGCGAGGTGTGGTTCCAGCGCCAGCCCTGCCTCATAAGCGATATACCCCGCAAGATGGTGGCCCGCCCGCGCCAGTTCGGCGACACGTTCAAGCGCGGGCAGAACCTCACCCTCGCCGCGCGCGATGACCGTGGTCACCGGCGCCGCATACAGCCGCGCATCGCGCGCACCGTCGGCGCGCGCATCATCAAGCAACACGAAGATTTCGCCGGAGTGGAGGGTGGCGTAGACCATGCCACGCGCTCTAGCGATCTGTTGGCAATCTGGCAAAAACCCCTCGACCGCGCTGCCGGCGGACGTCTAGGGACAACGCCCGGAGAAAGCCGCCGGACGGAAGCGGCAAGGAGAAGATATGCGGTCGCTCGCTTATGCCTGTGCAGTCGTTGCCCTGCTTGCCGCCGCGCCCGGCCGCGCGCAGGATGCGCCGCCGCTCGTGCCCGAGGGCAAATTGCCCGATGCGGTCACGCCCTCGGCTTACCGGCTCGACCTGACCATCGATCCCGCCGCATCGCGCTTTGCCGGCCATGTCGAGATCGATGCTGCGCTCCACGCCGCCAGCCGCTTCGTCTATATTCACGGTCGCGATCTGGCGATGCACACATTGACCGCCACCGCCGCGAGCCGGGTCTACACCGGCGTGTGGCAGCAGGTCGACCCGACCGGGGTGGCGCTGATCACGTTCCCCTCGCCTTTGCCGGCCGGCCCGGTCACGTTCCGGTTCGACTACGACGCCGGGTTCCAGGACGGACCCGAGGGCTTGTTCCATGTCAAGGTCGGCGACGATTGGTACGTCTGGAGCCAGTTCGAATCGGCCGATGCGCGTGCCGCCTATCCGGGTTTCGATCAGCCCGGCTACAAGCAGATTTTTGCCGTCACCCTGCGCACCCCGGCAAAGCTGAGCGCCGTATCGAACGCGCCCGAAACCGCAATGACGCATGGGGCCGGGCTGGATGTCCACCATTTCGCCCCCACCGCGCCCCTGCCGACGTATCTGCTGGCGATGATGGTCGGTCCGTTCGCCACCGTCTCCGGCACGGTGCCACCGACGCCCGAACGGGCCACCCCGCTGCCGCTGCGCATCGTCTCGACACAGGCCAATGCGGGGCGGCTCGGCTTTGCCCTGGCCAACAGCCAACCGATCATCGCCGCTCTCGAACGTTATTTCGGCCAAAGCTTCCCCTACCCCAAACTCGACCAGATTACCGCGCCGATCATGCCCGGAGCGATGGAAAACGCCGGTGCCGATCTTTACCAGGACAGCCTGCTGGTGCTCGACGACAGCGCTTCGACCGCGCAGAAGCGCAATTTCGGCATGGTCGTGGCGCATGAATTGTCGCATCAGTGGTTCGGCGATCTCGTCACCGCGGCGTGGTGGGACGACATCTGGCTGAACGAGAGCTTCGCCAACTGGATGGGGTTCCGCATCGGCAACGAATGGCGCCCCGACCTCGGCATTGGCGCCGGAGCGGTGGCGGAAGGATTTGCCGCGATGGGCACCGATGCGCTGCTCGCCGGCCGCGCGATCCACCAGCCGATCATCCGCACGGCCCAGGCCGATGCCGCCTTCGATTCGATCACCTATGGCAAGGGCGGCGAGGTGGTAGCGATGATCGCCGGCTTCATGGGCGATGACAAGTTTCGCAATGGCGTGCGCCAATACATGGCCGCACATCGCTATGGCAATGCCACCAGCGCGCAGTTTTTCGAGGCGATGGCGCAGGTTGCCGGCGATCCGCGCATCCTGCCGGCGATGCAGAGCTTTACCGACCAGCAAGGCGTGCCGCTGCTGACGTTTTCCGGCAGCAACGGGCATTATACCGTTACGCAAAGCCGCTATACCCGCCTCGGCACCGCTGCGCCCGACACGCGCTGGGGCGTGCCGATGTGCCTGCGTCTGGGCGCCTTGCGGCAATGCATCCTGATCGACCAGGCCACGATGCCCTTAACGATCGCTGGCCGTGATAGCGGCGATCGCGCACTGATGCCCAATGCGGGCGGAACCGGCTACTACCGTTTCGAACTGCCCCGCGCCGACTGGGACCGGCTGATCGCCGCATCTGCGCAACTCCCCGGCGGCGAGGGGTTGGCGCTGGCCGATTCGCTGCAGGCCAGCTTCATGGCCGGACATGCGCATGCTGCGCAACTGGCGCAGCTGGCGCGGTTCATGGTGGCCAACCCGAACAGCTACGCCAGCAATGCCGCGCTGGCAGGGTTGGAGATGATCGACGCCACCGGGATGCTCGATGCCCCTGCCGCCGCCGCTTACCGCCGCTTCGTCGGCACGCTGTGCCTGCCGCAACTGGCGCAGGTGGGCTTCGATCCCCGCGCTAACGCCTATCCTGGCGAAGATGCGGAGCGTTCGCAGCGGCGCGTCCAGTTGATCGACAGGCTGAGCGAAACTGTGCGCGACCCCGGCGTGCGCCGCCAACTGGTGGATGCCGCCACCGCCTGGCTTGGCGGCAACACCGCCGCGCTTGACCCGGTGTGGTTCGATGACGGGTTCACCGTCTGGCTGGACGAGGGCAAGGCGCCCGCGACTGCCCTGGCCCGTGCGCATGCCTTGCTCGACAAGGCGCTGGCCTCGCAAGACCCGCTGCTGCGCCCGGCGGCGCTGGCCGCACTGGCGCCCAGCGGCCGCGCCGACATCGCCGGCTGGCTGCTGGACGGCGTCGTCGATCCGCGCCTGCGGGTGAGCGAACGAATGTCGCTGGTCACCGGGATCACGGTCACGCCGCGAACGCGCGAGCTGGGCTATGCCTATATGCGCGATCATATCGACCTGCTGCTGGCGGGACGGGCGGGTATTTTCCTGTCATCGCGATTGCCGCAGGCGCTGAACGGCTTCTGTTCGGCGGAGAGCGCCGATGCCATCGCGCGCGACTTCGGCCGCAAGCTGGCGGGGCAGACCGGCCAGCTGGAACTGGAACGGACCGTGGAGCGGGTACGCGATTGCGGGCTGCTCAAGACCGCGCGCGGGAATCAGGCTTCTGTGGAAATCGCCAGACTGCCATGACCGGCGTGGTCGGGATCTCCGGACTCAAAAGCAGCTATGACGACGGCGCCGGCGAAACCGCCCTGCGCCCGATACCGATCGAAGCGCCGATCGCCATCGAGATCAACGGCATCGCTTATGCGGTGATGATGGCCACGCCGATCGACATCGAGGATTTCGTCTCCGGCTTCGTGCTGGGCGAGGATCTCGCCGCTATCGCCGAGCTGAGGCCGATCGCGGTGCACCGCGTGGTCGACGCCGCGCTGGGCGATGGCTTCGTGGCGCGCACCAACGTGCCGGACCACCATGCCGCCGCGCTGCTCGAGCGGGCACGCCGCCGGGTCAGCGACAGTGCCTGCGGATTATGCGGGATGGACAGTATCGAGCAGGCGCTGCGCCCGCTGCCGGTGCTGGCGCGGGCAGCGGTCGCGTCCGCTCGCGCGATCCAGCTGGCGCTACAGGCCTTGCCGAGGCATCAGCGGCTCGGCCAGGCGACAGGGGCAACGCATGCCGCCGCCTTCTGCGACCACGATGGCGAAATCGTGCTGGCTCGCGAAGACGTCGGGCGGCACAATGCGCTCGACAAGGTAATCGGCGCGCTGGCCCGGCAAGGACGCGATGCCAGCGGCGGTTTTATCCTGGTGACGTCGCGCTGTTCCTATGAGCTGGTCGAAAAGGCGGTGCGCGCCGGATGCCCGCTGCTGGTGTCGATATCGGCGCCGACCGACCTGGCGGTGCGCCGCGCGCGGGCATCAGGCCTGGCGCTGGCGGTACTGGCGCGGGATGACAGCATGTTGTGGGTGAGCGGCGCACAGGTCGATGCAGCGCGGCCCGGCTGAGGCCCGCGACAACGCCTGCGCGCCCGATCAGCAGTTCGGCAGCATCCGCCCGGCAGGCTCGGTCCCGGATTGGACGCCTTCACCCGCTTCATCGATGGTGGCGATCAGCGCGGTTTTGCGCCAGCCGCCGTGCAGGAAATACGCCGTGGTCAGGGTCAGCGAAATCGCGCCGCCGATTGGAAAGCTCCACCACACCGCGTTAAGCCCGAGCAGCGGCTGCAGAATCAGGATCGCGCCCAGCCGCCCCGGGATATAGGCGATGGTGATGATCACCAGCGGCACCAGCGTCGCCCCGTTGGCGCGGGGTACGGCGCTCAGCACCATGGTCGAGCCGATCAACAGAAAGCCCCAGTTCGCGACCCGGACAATGGACCGGCCAACCTGCAATGCCGCCGCATTATGCGGCAGGAACAGGCTCAGGATCTGCTGGTCGAACAGCCATACCAGCGCCACCAGCAGCCCGGTCAAGGTCAGATTGACGAGCATGCCGGCGCGCGCGATCGTGCCGATCCGGTCCCACCGCCTGGCACCGATGTTCTGCGCGACCATCGCGCTCACCGCCATGCCGATCGCCATGCCCGGCATCATGAGATAGGTCCACAGCTGGCTATTGGCG
>CAXTOI010000113.1:0-5874 GCA_964245645.1 uncultured Novosphingobium sp.
TTCGAGCGCCAGATCGGCCTTCAGGATTTCCTCTACCGTCTCGCCGACACGCAGGCGGCCAAGATCCTGAAAATTGGGCAGGCCTTCGAGAAAGAAGATGCGGTCGGCCAGTTTATCGGCATGCTTCATCTCGTCAATCGACTCGCCATATTCATACGCGGCCAGCCGACGCACGCCCCAATGCTTGAGCATGCGATAATGCAGGAAATACTGATTGATCGCCGTCAGTTCGTTCTTGAGAGCGTCATTGAGGAAACCAATGACCCGGATGTCGCCCTTCATTCGTTCCTCCGCATATCCACGATCGCTTATAACTCGGCGCGCGCGGATGGCCAGTGGTGACGACCGCATGCATCCGCGCTTCAGGCGGCCAGGCGTGTTTCCTCGGCGACGATCAGAGCAGCGAAGGGCAGGCATTGGCAGCAATTGGGTTCGCAACCCAATTGTGCATATATTTCTTCGACATCGTATACGCCGGCGCGGGCAACCTCGCGGATTTGCTTTTCCCGAATGACATTGCAGCTGCAAACGATCATGCGAATCTCCTGTGCAGCCACTCTACGCTATTGCGAAGCGGTTGCAATAAAAATTCGCGGTATTATGCCATGACGAAGCCGTCCGGCGGCATCCGGGTGATGAAATGCCCCTTCACGCCTTCGGGCCAGTCGCGATAGGCAACATCCCCGTCAGTGGTCCGGGCATAGCTTGAAGCATAGGCCAGGATCGCCTGCGCCGCGTGGGCGGTCGGCGAGAAATCGCCCAGCACATAGGAAATCCGCCCCGCCGCACGGATGTGGATGGCGCAGGATCGTGCGCAAGCGAACAGGCAGGGCATTTGCTCGATGGCGATTTCCGCAAGCAGCGGATCGGCCAGCCGCGCGGCTCGCAGCGCCTCGGCCAGCAGGGCCCCGCCCTGCCGCCCGGGATCGTCCATGCGCGTCGCAGCCGGGTCGCGGCAAGTGCTGCATACCACCACTTGCGGCCCGGCAGCGACGCTGCGCAGCATCAGAAATGCGTCCTTATGCCCACATAGCCGGTGCGCCGCAGGCTGTTGTAGCCATAGGCGGTCTGGTAGTATTTATCGCCGACGTTCTCCACCCGGCCGAACAAGGTCAAGCCCGGGAGCAGCTTCCATTCGGCGCGCAGGTCGACCACGGCGTAAGCGCCGAGGGTCAGCGAGCTGAAATCGTCGTTGGTTTCGCTCGATGCGGTCCGCACCGCGACGCTGGTGTTGACCCCGCCTGGCCAGTCATAGCCAAGCTCCGCATTGGCCAGGTGACGCGGCACGCGGGGCAATTGCTGGCCGTAAGTGAAGGAGCCGGCGGTGCGGTCCTCCGATGAGACGAAGCTGTAATTACCGTCGGCATAAAGACGCCCAAAGCGAGCCGTGGCGGCAAGTTCGAGACCTTTGGCCTTGGCCCGATCGACGTTTGCGTAATAGCCGTAGAAGTTGATGTAGCACGCCGCCTGCGCGCCGGTGGCAGGGAGCGGGTATGGGCAATAAGCGAAATCGATCAGGTTTTTGCTGCTGCGCTCGAACCAGGTCGCCGAAGCGCTGAGCACTTTGCCGAAGTGACGTTCCAGGCCGACCTCCCAGCCCTTGGCGGTTTCCGGTTTCAACGTGGTATTCCCGTAATCGCTATACAGCTGATACAGCGAGGGTGCCTTGAAACCCTGATCGTAATTGGCGCGGATCAGCGTGGTGCCGCCATCGGGGGTATAATCGCCGCCGGCGCTGAATACGGTATGGCCGCCATAGACCGAATGATGATCGTAGCGGACGCCGCCGTTCAGCGTCAGGCCCTTGGCGGGCTCCACGCGCGCCTGGGCATAGACGCTGTTGGTATCGGCCCGATGCGGCGCCAGATCGAACGGCATCACCGCATCGAATGGCGAGCCGGTTTCCATCCGTTCTTCCTTGCGCTCGGCGCCGAACACGATCTGCACCTGCCTGGCCAGATCGATGCTGCCCTGATACTCATAACGGCGGACCCGGCCATGACCGACGAACTGCAACGCCGGGCTGTCGATGGGGGTGTAGTTTTCGCTGTCGGTCTGGTTCTGGAGCACTGCCAGGCGATTCTTCCAGCGCCCGTCCAGCAGCGCCACGTTAAGCCCGGCATAGGCTGTCCACTGCTTGGTCGTGGCGTAGTCGTTCGGGTAGATCGCCGTGCTCGGATACAGCGAGAACGTATCCGAGTAGCTGTTGCGGCCTTCATCCCAATAGCCGCGCAGGTCGAGCGAGACATTGCGGGCAAGGTGTAGCGTAGCAGTGGCGCTGGCAGCCTTGCGCGTATAGCCGTTGGCCACGGTGCTGCCGGCGAGCGTAGGGATGCCGTCGGTGGTGAAGGCGGAGCCCGAAATCCGCCAGTCGACCAGCGAACTCGTGCCGCCGATGCCGGCATGGGCATCGACCGTGCGGTGCGAGCCGGCCTCTACCGAAAAATCTTCCTCCAGCGGCTTGGTCGGCGTCACCGTCACGACATTGATCACGCCGCCGATCGCGTCCGATCCCCACAGGATCGATTGGGCCCCGCGCAGGATTTCGACGCGGGCGATGTCATCGGCGAACAATTGCGAAAAATCGAAATTTCCGGCCGGCGCGGTCGGGTCCGATACGCGCATGCCGTCGATCACCACCACGGTCTGGTCGGTGCCGGCCCCGCGGATCGACAGCCCGGTGACTTCGCCGTAACCGCCGTTGCGATTGATGGTGATGCCCGGCGTGCGCTCCAGCACATCGGTCAAGGCGACCGGTTGCGCCTGTTCGATGGCCTGCCGGTCGAGCACGGTGACGCTGGATGACACCTTATCGATCGGTACGGGCGTGCGTAGCGCGGTGACGACGATATCCGATGGCGCATTGGCATCGTCAGGGCTGACCGCCGACGGGTCCGGTACGGTTTCGGCGTGGAGCGCGGCCGGAAGCAGGATAAGCCCCAGGGGCAAGGCGAGGAGGCGAATTTCAAACACAGGCATGGATCAAGTCCCTTCGGTCCGACGACACTTTGTCCGCCGGACCAGGGGCGCGAGAAATGGTGCCGCACAGACGCAACACCACGGCTCGCCAAGGCCCTGGGCCGGCAAGACGATGGCTGTCGCTACGCGAGGGGTTGCCTCGTCCGCGCCGCACACCCTGTCGGCACGAAGAACGACGCGTCAGGCAGGTCTCCTGGCTCGCGGGTCAACGCCGGTACGACCGCCTTCTCAGGCCCCCTGCGCAATACAGTGTGGTCCCAATGGCATGTGGCCGATGGCTCGCCGCTCACAGTTGCAGGGGCAGCCGCGGATTGAACCGCGTTCCCTTTGAATCCCCTTGTGGGGAACCTGTCGCTGCGGCGCCGTTAGATGGCAAGCCGCCGCGGCGCAAGCGCCATATGCGGGCGGCATTCCCGCCGGGCGGCATCGAAGGTGGTCAATGCCGGCCCGGCATGCTGCACCCAGAAATATATTTTCGCGAGCGCAGTTTGACTCTTGCGCAGCATCGAACTGCTGAATTCGCGGCGCGTCGCTGCAGTGCAGCACAGCCGAAATAACCCGCTCCAAACCCGATCAGTCGTAAATCGGGCATTTCCCCACTTGCGCGAGATTCACGATCAGGCACTATATGTCGTGGCCAGACAGCCGGGGGGCCTCAAGACCTAGCGTTGTGTTCTTCTCCTGCGTCGGGAAATGACCAACGATTCGTGCTCCCTTCGGCAACGGTCAAGGGCGTAGGGCAGGAACGAAATAAGAACATGGCTTATATTTTCCGCCTATATCCATGCCCGTCTGATATATTGCGACTTGCCGGCCGAGTCGAACGAATGCGGAACAATTGCCGGCGGACGCCGGTGGCAAAGGATGGCTCACGTGGATTTCAGTAGCAGGGACGAAACCGCCATGATCGATGCGCCCCGGTTGGACCGGACCAGCCACCATGATGCGGGCGACAGCGGGCCGGCCGATTTGTTGACGGCGATGACCTCCGGAGCGGCAGCAGCCATAGCCGGAGCTGCCGCCATGGCGGCTGCAGCGGCGGACGAGAAGCTGGTCAAGGGCGAGTCGCATTCGGTGCGCGCGCGGCGCTTTGCGGTGGTCACCGATCCCGCGCGCGACAGCCTGCTGACGCTGTTCGGCCGCGATACGCTCGACGATCGCTACCTGCTGCCCGGCGAAACCTACCAGGATCTGTTCGCCCGCGTCGCCGATGCCTATGCCGACGATCAGGCGCATGCCCAGCGGCTCTACGACTATATCTCGCGGCTGTGGTTCATGCCGGCGACGCCGGTGCTGTCCAACGGCGGCACCGGGCGCGGCCTGCCGATTTCGTGCTATCTCAATTCGGTGTCGGACAGTCTGGAAGGCATCGTCGGCACCTGGAACGAGAATGTCTGGCTGGCCAGCCGTGGCGGCGGCATCGGCACTTATTGGGGCAATGTCCGCGGCATCGGCGAACCGGTCGGGCTCAACGGCAAGACCAGCGGCATCATCCCCTTCGTGCGGGTCATGGACAGCCTGACGCTGGCGATCAGCCAGGGCTCGCTGCGGCGCGGCTCGGCCGCCTGCTATCTCGACGTATCGCATCCCGAGATCGAGGAATTTCTCGAAATCCGCAAACCCAGCGGCGATTTCAACCGCAAGGCGCTCAACCTGCACCACGGCGTGCTGCTGACCGACGACTTCATGGAAGCCGTGCGCGACGGCGCCAGCTTCGATCTGAAAAGCCCCAAGACCGGCGAAGTTCGCGCCACCGTCGATGCGCGCAGCCTGTTCCAGAAACTGGTCGAGACCCGCCTCGCCACCGGCGAGCCCTATATCGTCTTCTCCGACACCGTGAACCGCATGATGCCCAAGCATCACCGCGATCTCGGGCTCAAGGTCTCGACCTCCAACCTGTGCTCCGAAATCACTTTGCCGACCGGCCCCGATCACCTCGGCAACGATCGCACCGCGGTCTGCTGTCTGTCCTCGCTCAACCTGGAAACCTGGGACGAATGGCACGACGACCGCCTGTTCATCGAGGATGTCATGCGCTTCCTCGACAACGTCCTGCAGGATTACATCGACCGCGCCCCGCCCGAAATGGGCCGCGCGAAATATTCGGCGCAGCGCGAACGCTCGGTCGGCATGGGCGTGATGGGCTTCCACTCCTTCCTGCAACTCAAAGGCATCGCCTTTGAAAGCGCCATGGCCAAGGCCTGGAACCTCAAGATGTTCCGCCACATCGCCGCCGGCGCCGACGAAGCCTCGCTGATGCTCGCGCAGGAACGCGGACCCTGCCCCGACGCCGCCGACATGGGCGTCATGCAGCGCTTCTCCTGCAAGATGGCGATCGCCCCCACCGCCTCGATCAGCATCATCTGCGGCGGCACCAGCGCCTGCATCGAGCCGATCCCTGCCAATATCTATACCCACAAGACGCTCTCAGGCAGCTTCGTGGTCAAGAACCCCTACCTCGAAAAACTCCTCGCCGCCAAAAGCAAGGACTCCACCAACGTCTGGAACACCATCCTGGAAAACGGCGGCTCGGTCCAACACCTCGATTTCCTCTCCCCCGAAGAAAAAGGCATCTACAAAACCAGCTTCGAAATCGACCAGCGCTGGCTGCTCGACTTCGCCGCCGACCGCACCCCCTATATCGACCAGGCGCAAAGCCTGAACCTCTACATCCCCGCCGACGTCGACAAATGGGACCTGATGATGCTGCACTTCCAGGCGTGGGAAAAAGGCATCAAGTCGCTGTATTACCTGCGCTCGAAATCCATCCAACGCGCCGGGTTCGCGGGCGGGGTAGAGGCGGATAACACTGTGGCCCCGCCGGTGATCGAGTTGGCCTCGCCGACGGATTACGAAGAGTGTCTGGCGTGCCAGTAGGGTTAAGGGAAAGAGTAA
>CAXTOI010000113.1:5884-7322 GCA_964245645.1 uncultured Novosphingobium sp.
CCGCGCCCGCCCCCCCCCGCTCCCGTTACTGTCTTCGTGGCGCACCATCTCTGCGTCGCACCCAGCCGCGAAGCGGCTATAAAGCCTGCGGCGCTGCGACCTTGCGCCAACTTCGAGCGACACACGATGCCGACATGAAAGGGGTCTGGGGCGATGGCCCCAGAATCTTCTCTTCCGCCTTAAAAACCTTATATACCTTATCTCTACAGGACCGGCCAAATGCCCCTTCTCGAAGCCCGCAAGACCTACAAGCCCTTCGAATACCCTTGGGCGTATGAATATTGGAAGCGCCAGCAGCAGATCCACTGGATGCCTGAGGAGGTGCCTTTGGGCGAGGATTGCCGCGACTGGGCGCAGAAGATCAGTGAGAACGAGCGCAATCTGCTGACGCAGATTTTCCGTTTCTTCACTCAGGCGGATGTCGAGGTGCAGGATTGCTATCACGACAAATATGCCCGCGTGTTCAAACCGACCGAGATCAAGATGATGCTGGCGGCGTTTTCGAACATGGAGACGGTGCATATCGCTGCTTATTCGCATCTGCTCGATACGATCGGCATGCCCGAGAGCGAGTATGGCATGTTTCTCGAATATGAGGAGCTGCGGGCGAAGCATGATTATCTGCATACGTTTGGTGTGGATAGCGATGAGGATATCGCGCGGACGCTGGCGATGTTCGGGGGGTTTACCGAGGGGCTGCAGTTGTTTGCCAGCTTTGCGATGCTGATGAATTTCCCGCGCTTCAACAAGATGAAGGGTATGGGGCAGATCGTGTCGTGGTCGGTGCGCGACGAGACGTTGCATTGCGAGGGGATCATCCGGCTGTTTCACAGCTTCGTGGCGGAACGCGGGTGCCTGACCAAAGCGGTCAAGGAGGATATCATTGATTGCTGCCAGAAGACGGTGCGGTTGGAGGATGCGTTCATCGATCTGGCGTTCGAGCAGGGGCCGGTGCCGGGGATGAGCGCCAAGGAGATCAAGCGTTATATCCGCTATATTGCCGATTGGCGGCTGGGCCAGTTGGGCTTGCCCGCAGTCTATATGATCGAGGATCACCCGCTGCCGTGGCTGACGCCGCTGCTGAACGGGGTGGAGCACGCCAATTTCTTCGAGACCCGCGCCACCGAATATTCCAAGGGCGCGACCCGCGGCGACTGGAACACGGTATGGTCAAGCTTCGACCAGCGCCGCAAGGCCAGGAGCACCGAGGCGGCCAATGCGCCGGACGATGAAGGTCTGGCGGATATGTTCAAGCAGGCGGGGATCGCGGCGGAGTAGGTCGCCTTGCCACTTCGGAAATCGTTGCGCATGCATGCGGCGTCGAATGCGGTCACGGACCATTGAACTTTTTCCCGCTTCATCCGTTCCGCCTTTCGAAGCTTTGCCGGTTGTGATTCCGAATGTCTGGATAGCTGCCCGGCGGCGGGGTATATGGAGA
>CAXTOI010000113.1:7332-9301 GCA_964245645.1 uncultured Novosphingobium sp.
ACTTTTGACATCGGCGCCGGCGGACGCACGGACCTGCACAAACAGCCATGGCAAGGAATTTCACTGCCACCGGATGTTCAAGCCGCGGATCAATTTCCACAAGAAGCACCCGATCAAGATCCTGCGCTGCCGCGCGCATCATGGTAAATTGAATAAATGCTGAAATACGGATGGGAGAGGCGGCACCGGTCGGGTGGCCTCTCTCATCGCCCAGGCAAAATGAAGAATGCGCTTTAAGGTGCGAGAGGTAACCCTCTCGCGCTCTCCGTCACTTAAGAGCCTGACGATCAACACGAAACGATAAATTGCGGGGTCTGGGGCAATGGCCCCAGAATCTACTCTTCCCTTGCCTGCATGATAACGATCTTCGCTTTGGCCATCTCATGCCGACTAACTGCCAACAGCGTCGGGCGCCAGGGCAACCCGCAATGAATTGATCATTGCTGGCTTAAGCAGGGTAGCCTAGCCGCTTGCAATCGGTTCGCATTGTAGGATTCCGCCAAAAACTCTCGTGGCTGAAAAAACATATTGTTAGTCAAAACCCAAGAAACGCCGCATGGAGTGCTTCGCCGTTTGTGAGTGAATGCCGACATGTTGCGATGGGGAACGAGGGGGGAGCGTTCGCGGAGCTGCCGTGATGTTCTTTCCGGTCTGTGCGGGTTGTTGGGCGTAGCTGCCACCGCACAGGCGGCGCCGCCGCCTGCCGCGCCGCAATTGCTTCCCGGCACGGTGCAGCCCGGCCGCGATCCGCTGCCGGCGTTGGCGGCCCCGCAAACGCCGGACTTCGAGTTGACGATCGAGTCGCTGCGCCGCGCGGCCTCGCCCGAGGCGGGCGAACAGCTGAGCTTCCGGCTGAAGGGCATTCACATCACGGGCGCCACCGCGATCCCCGCGAGTCGCTTTACGCCGCTGTATGCCAGGCTGGTCGGTCATGACGTCAAGCTGGCGGATATCGCTGCCATCGCCGAGGCGGTCGAAACCACTTATCGCCAATCGGGCTATGTGCTGAGCCGGGCCTATGTCCCGCCGCAGCGGGTGCATGACGGCATCTTCGAAATCGCGGTGGTCGAGGGCTATGTGTCTTCGGTGGCGGTGGTCGGCGATGCGGGCAAGCCGCTGGTGGGCGCGGACCTCGGCACGGTCATGCACGGCTATTTCGACCATGTGCTGAGCGAGCGGCCGCTGGCGAATCCGACCATCGAACGGGCGATGCTGCTGGCCAACGATGTGCCCGGCCGCACCGCGTCCGGGGTGCTGCGCCCGGCGGTGGATCTGCCCGGCGCTTCCGAACTGGTGGTGACCGAAAAGCCCGAGCGCTTTTCGCCGGTGATCTCGATCGACAACCGCACCTCGCCTTATGCCGGGCCGGTGCTGCTGCATCTGGGGGCGGCGGCTTCGCCCGGGGTGCTGGCGGGCGACTGGCTGGCGGGCAGCTTTGCCGCCACGCCGACCTCGGCGGAACGCATCGAGGGGGCGTTGGCCTACTCGGTCCCGGTGGGCGCCAACGGGCTGATCGCCAGCGTCAATGCCAGCGGTTCCTATGGTAAGCCCGGCGCGTCGCTCAGCGCGATCAGTATCATCACCAACAGCTATTCGGTCGGGCCGCATCTGCGCTATCCGCTGATCCGCTCGCGCGCCTACAGCCTCTATTTCGATACCGGCGTCGGCTTCCATTCCGCCGATGTCGCGACCCTGGGCCAGGCCTTCAACAGCCATGACGACTGGCGCACCTTCGATGCGACGCTCAGCTTTGTCGAGAGCGGCTGGCTGAACGGCGCCACTTCGGTTGCGCTGACCATAACGCAGGGCCTGCCGATTTTCGGCGCCAGCCGCGACGGCGCGGCCAACCTATCGCGGCGAGGCGCGGCGGCGGCGGATTTCACGAAGCTGACGCTCGTCGGCCAACGCCTGCAGCGGCTTTCCGGCCCGATCAGCCTGTCGGTGCAGGTGCAGGGCCAATATGCCTTTG
>CAXTOI010000114.1:0-9224 GCA_964245645.1 uncultured Novosphingobium sp.
GCCCTGTCTCGACGCCGCCGATCAAACGGCGATCGAGTCCGGTGAACGCCATGATGTCGATCTCGATCTCCGCCAGTCTGCGGCGGAAGCTCGGCTCGTCGAGCAGCGTGAGGTAGCCGTCGCCGCCCGGCTGCTGCCGAGCTATCGTCTTCACCCTTTCAATCGCGACGTGGAGTTTCGCGCTGGCTGCACCGCCGCCGCGCTCAAATTCCAAAAGATATTTCGCGACGCTCCAGCCGGCGTTTTCTTCGCCGAACCGGTTTGCGACCGGCACACGCACATTATCGAGGAAGACTTGGTTGACCTCATGCTCACCCGACAGCGAGATGATCGGGCGAACCGTGATTCCCGGCGTGTCGAGCGGCGTCACTAAGAAACTAATGCCCTGCTGCGGACGGTGTTCGGTCGACGTCCGCACCAGCAGGAAGATCCAGTTCGCATTATGCGCCTGGGTGGTCCAGATTTTCGTGCCGTTGACGACATATTCATCGCCATCCCGGACGGCGCGCGTCTGAAGGCTCGCCAGGTCCGATCCCGCGCCGGGTTCGGAGTAGCCCTGACACCAAAAATGCTCATTTGAAAGGATGCGCGGAAGAAAATAAGCCTTCTGGGCAGCCGAGCCAAATTTCATGATCACCGGCCCGCACAGCCCAATGCCGAACGACGGCAATTCCGGCGCTCCCGCTCTGGCGCACTCAACATCGAAAATTTGTCTTTGTTGGTAGTTCCAGCCCGGACCGCCATATTCCTTCGGCCAGCCGGGCGCGATCCAACCCTTTTCAAAAAGCGCCTGGTGCCAGCGCCGGCCCAGCTCTCCCACGGCCATCATTCCAGCTTGCCGAGCAGTGAGGCGCTGAAGCTCCGCGTCGAACTTCTCCTCTAGAAAGGCCCGAATCTCGGCGCGGAACGCCGACTGCTCGGGTGTGTCGCTCGTCTCTAGCGCTGACATGGCGGCGGTTGTCTCCAAAATGGCCTCAAAGCAGCGATGCTGCGCGCGGCACGTTCTGTGGAAAGAGAAAGCGGCGGGCCTCTTCGTCGAGTTCCGCCTTGAAGGCATAATGATCCTTCAGCCGGAGGGCGCCCGCTGCGGCGGGGCGTGCGCTTATCTCGTCTGTTAGACGTTTGAGATGCGGAAGCGCTGTCCACCGATCGGCGCCGATCACATCGTCTATCAGCCGCGACCAACCCCAGACCGCCATATCGACGATCGTGTAACGGTCGCCGAGTACATATGGGCGGTCGGCGAGGCGAGCGTCAAGTACGGAAAAGTGACGTTCGGCTTCGCGCGCGTAACGGTTGGCGGAATACTCCTGCGGCTCTTGGGTTCGGTGTCGGAAGTGAACAGACTGGCCGCTGAACGGACCAACGCCGGACGCGACGAACATCAGCCATGACAGCATCGCGCCAGATGCGCCGGCTTCCTTATCCAGGAACAGGCCGGTTTTCGTCGCAAGGTAAAGGAGAATGGCGTTGCTGTCGAAGACGACTGCGTCTCCATCTACGATGACGGGAACCTTGCTGTTCGGATTAAGCGCGATGAACGATGGATCGAATTGCTCTCCCTTGCGGATGTCAATCGGCATCGGCTTATATGATAAGGCGGCCTCCTCCAGGAAGAGCGCCACCTTCATCGGATTTGGGCCCATGCTGTAATAGAATTCAATCATGTCGGTCCCCGCACCACCGGCCCGGTCGTAGCCGTGACAGTGCCTGTTATTTTAGCGTCCATGGGTCCGAACAGATGTCCCCTTGCGGGGGGGCATATCTTTGCCGCGGCCATCGGGTATGGTTTCTTGCCGGCTTGGCTATAAGTCTACGTTGCTAAGCCGTGGGTGGTGTTTCAGCCGTTGCGCACGCCGCCATAGAGTTGCAGTCGACACTCCAGGAGTTTCCCCGTGCTGATTACCCTTGGATTCTACAAACGTAAGCAGGGCTTGACCCATGACGAATTCTCGACGCATTGGCGTGAAGTACATGGGCCGATGATCCGGGATAATCTGGTGATGTCGCAATATATGAGACGCTATGTGCAGCATCACATTGAGCCGAGCAGCGGCTTTCCAGGTATGGAAGCGCTCGATTATGACGGCTTCTCGGAGGTCTGGTTCGAGAGCATAGAGGGCCGTCAAAAGATGCGGGCCGAGCCTTTCTTTCAGGAGGAGTTGCTCGCTGATGAGGCGAAGTTCATTGACTTGGCGCAAACTCGCATCCTCATGTTCGACAGGCAGGTGGTGCAAATTGGAGAGGATCTGGGACCGATCCTGTTTCCCGGTTTCCCTGATCGAGCTCAGAGCCTGATTCAGGTAGACCAGCACACCACATGATCATGTTGCCGGGACGAGGCTCGCTTCCTCTTCTGCCTGCTTGAGTTCCGTCAGAGCGGGGGCCACGATTGGGGGGTGAGATTCCGGTGAGCAGCGAGCAGCGAGCAGCGAGCAGCGAGCAGCGGGCGTTCTTGAAGCCGCTGCTGTTGAAATCGTGTTGCTAATATCGTGGCGCAGGGTGCAGAAGGGCCAGCGCAAGGAGCCACCACGATCCGTCGGGCACACTCGAAACCGCAACTGCATTTTAATAGGGTAGAAAGCCCCAGGATGGATCGTTTTCTCGACGCCCGCCACGAGGATAATCCTCTTCTGACGACCAGGACTTCCGCGTTTCAGGCGCAAAAGAGAAATCGAATATCACTCTACGCTCCGTAATCTTCCAAGCGCCGTCTCGTTTTGCAAACCGGTCGAGATAACGTCCTCCTGCCGTCGCAAGGCCCATCGCACCAGAAGCCGGAACAACGTCTGGGTGGATGGCCAGAAAATAGCTTTCACCTGCAGCAGTTTGTCCAGATACCCGGATCAGCATATTCGTAATATGGTGCTGGCCAATCAGGTTCACGGCATCCATGACCGGAATCAGCCAGTCAGGGAAATCCTCGGCCGGGCCATTAAACGCTCCATGGTTGTCAATCGCGCCGGGATGATAGACCGCCCCCAGCCCAGCGCGCTCGCCTCGATCGACGGCCCGGCAATATTGATACAGAAGTTGCTGTATTTCAATGATTGCCAGCGCATCATCTTCAAGCATCTCAGGCCTTTCCTTGGCAGAGCACGCCGACGCAATTGTTCCCGTCGCCGTGGAGGTATCGTCCGTAGTGTCAAGCGGCCGCTCCTGCTAGGAACCCCTCTCGGATGGCAACCTGAAGGAACCTAGGGGAGCTCGCATCGCCGATCGTGACCACTGGAGCGCCGCGCGCTCGGAGTTCTGGGGCAAGCCCGTTGTTCGCGCGATTGGGCGAAACAAACACCACGGTATCAGCAGGCAGATGCTCGACCTGATTGGTGTCCTTCGGCAGAAATGTTGGCCCGATAACGACGCCGTGGTCGTCGATGCGAATCGCACGGAAGCGCAAGCGCGTCTGGAAATCCCGCACACCCAGTCGGCGCAATGCCGGCACCGTCATCTGTGCGCTCTCGACCAGGGGGGCGAACGAGATGTGGCGGGACACGTAGATGACCGAAAGTCCCTTCGAAAGGAGATGCTCGGCAACGCCAATGGCCTCGTAATGGCCGACATCGTCGATCACCACCGCAGACTTTCCAAAGTCTCGTAAAGGTTCCGCGAACATGTCGTGGCTCGAAAGGACTCGCGGGAGATCGATGCCTTCGATCGGCTCGCCTGGGTTGGACCACTGCACGCCGTCCATCCGCGGGAACGATCCGGTCGCAAGCACCACAAGGTCGGGATTTTCAGCCAACACGTCTTCCGCTTCGCAATATGTGCTTAGGCGGACGTCCACCCCGAGCTTGTAGATCTGTTCTTCCAGCCAGACGGTTATATCCTTTATGCCGCCGCGGGTCGGGGCGGCAGCGGCGAGCCGGATTTGGCCCCCGAGCGCGCTTTGGGCTTCCATCAGCACGACCTGGTGGCCGCGAAATGCTGCGATGCGGGCCGCCTCCATACCCGCAGGACCACCGCCAACTACCACCACTCTACGCGCCAACCGGGCCGGCGCGAGCTGCCCGGCGAGCTCAATCTCCTCGCCCACATTGGCATTGACTGCACATCCTATCCGACCGAGAGGCCCAAATAGCCCGCCGAGGCAACCCTGATTGCAACCGATGCAGGGTCTGACATCTTCGGGATGTCCAGACAGCGTCTTGGCGATAATATCGGGATCTGCAATATGCGCGCGCGTCATGCATACCAAGTCGGCATCGCCGGCCCGGATCACCGCGTCGGCCTCTTCCAATGTACGAAACCGCCCGGTGACGAGGGTGGGCAGTTTCGTGGAGCGGGCAATTTGGCTGCTAGTGGGTAGTTCGTACCCCACCGGATCATGCATGCCACTGAAAATCTTGTCAAAAGTTTGGTAATTGCCGAGCGAGCAATCTACAAAGTCAATCAAGTTTTCGGCCTCGAGCATTTCCACCAGCCCGATATAGTCTTCCACGCCGGCCCCGCCTACGAGCAGATCTGGCGCGACACGGACGCCGACGGCGAAATCCCTTGAGACTGATGAGCGTACCGCGCGCATCAGTTCCAGACCAAAACGCGCACGATTCTCGAACGAACCGCCATATTCGTCGTCGCGCTGGTTGTTGTTACGCGACAGGAACTGGCCAGGCCCGTAGCCATGGGCAGCATGAATCTCCACGCCCTCAAGGCCGACGCGCTCGCACATCTGAGCGGCCTTAGCATAGGCCTCGACCAGTTCGTCGATCATCATCTTAGTCATCGGCACAGAAGGCGGCGAGCCGGGCATCGCGGCCGGAGTATCCGATGGGGACCAGGGCGGACTGCCATCGATCGGGAACGCGTTTTGGCCGGCATGCCAGAGCTGGTGGAATAGCTTCATCCCGTGCGGCCGGCAACGGTCGATCAGCGCCCCATATCCATCTTCAATGCCCGGCAACCACGCGTTCAGGTGCAGCGGGATTAGCCCAGCGGGACTGGTTGAATGGATCGAGAGGATTTCGAGGATCGTAAGAGCGACACCGCCACGCGCACGCGCCTCGTGATAGCCGATCAACTCTGGGGTGATCCCTCGGTTCGCCATTCCCGTCACATGGGCGGATCGGCAAATTCGATTCTTCAAACGTACCGGGCCAAGATCAATCGGTTTATCTACATGGGTGAACGCCATTTTCCTCGCCTGCCTCTCGCCCGTTTGGCCGCATTATCTTCCGCGAATGCGGCGGTTCGGCGCCTTGTGCACGTTCTTGGCGGCTCAAGGCCGCACTCTCATCGGATCATGAGCACAGCGTCTCGCTGAGCAAACAGCCAACTTCGCTTAGCTTACGCGAATTGGGCGATGTGGATGCCCCCTTTCAAGGGGACATCCACCAAAAGCGCAGATCTCTATTATGCTCCAAAGGCGGCTCCGGAAAGCCAGACGCGGCCTAATATGATTGTCGAACGACAGCGATGCAAACGGGAGAATGGTTATGGCAAGGGCACATCATTATTATTTGGCTACGGCGGCTTGGGCAAGCATCTTCGCCGCAGCTGCTAACGCTCAGACGACGTCGTCCTCCTCTGCGCCTGTACAGGCCGAACCAAGCGGCGGCCTGGCCGAAATCGTCGTGACCGCACAACGGCGTAGTGAGCGACTTGAAGACGTGCCCGCCAGCGTCTCTGCTGTCACAGCTGCGACGCTGGCGACGCAGGGCATCACCAGCATCAACGACATCGGTCGCGCGACGCCCGGCGTCAACGTTACCAAGGCGGGCGCCTTCACAACTCCCACCGTGCGCGGCATTGGAAATTTCAGCACGGCCACGGGCTATGAAAACAACGTGGCGGTATATGTCGATGGGTTCTACGTGCCGGCGACCGTCGGCAACGCCTTTGACCTCAATAATATTGATCGGATCGAGGTGCTCAAGGGGCCACAAGGAACGCTGTTCGGACGGAACGCGACGGGTGGCGCGATCTTGGTAGTGACCAGGGACCCCTCGTTCCAACCTTCGGCGGAACTGGAGGCAACCGCGGCATCCTACAATGATTATCGGTTCAGCTTCTACGGTACAACGGGCATCGGCTCGAAGGCTGCGATCGATCTGGCCGTGTTCGAACGAACGACCGACGGCTACACCAAGGACCTTCTGACCGGAACGCCTACGGCACAGCTAAAGGATCTAAATATTCGGTCCAAGCTGCTGTTCAAGCCAACAGCCGACGTCAAAATAACCCTTGCCCTGCAATATGCAAATACTCAGGATCCAACCGGACTCGCCCTCACCGCCCTGAATTACAACACCCTTGCCAAGGCTCTGGGAGCCACTCCCGCCACGATCGCCTCTTCGCCGCACGAAACATCGCTCAATTTCAAGCCGCTGACGCATTTCATCACCGACTCGGCACACCTGAAGGTCGAATGGAACCTTGGCGCAGTAAAGTTGACGTCCCTAACGCAGTACGATCATGAGAAAGATAATTACGCCACTGACTTGGATGGCTCGTATGTGCACGTCTTCGAAGTTGTTCCTTGGAAGACCAGCCTTAACACCTTCGCTCAAGATCTGAACCTTTCCAGTGCGAACGAACATTTCAATTGGGTGGCCGGCGTCTTCTTCTTCTACAATCGCGGGGCACAGCCGCAGTTCTTTGAAAACGGTACGAACGCAAATGTGTATGTCGTACGCACTACATCCGGCGCAGCATATGCGGATGGCACATACAAGGTCGCCGACCGCTTGGCCCTGACCCTCGGTGCTCGCTATAGCGTCGAGGAGAGCAATCTTCACGGACAAATGCCGCCGGCCCCCGCCTACGCATTCCAAAAGACTTTCCGGTCGTTCACGCCGCGCGTGGCCCTGCGCTACGAACTCGCGCCACATGAAAATATTTACGCCTCCATCGGCAGGGGCTTCAAAAGTGGCTTCTTCTTCCCCGGCAATGGTGACGTGCCAGTCAATCCTGAAAAGGTGACTGCGTATGAGGTTGGATACAAAGTTGCAAGCTCAAGAGTTCGATTTGACGCTGCTGCTTACTATTATGATTATAAAGATATTCAGGTCTCAGTATACGACCTCCTGAACGGCGGGATTCAGCGAATTCTTAACGCGGCCTCGGCCAACATCAAGGGCCTGGAGGCGAACCTGGAATATCTGCCCAGCGAGGTCTTTGACTTCAAGCTATCAGGCGGCTATACTCATGGCGTATACGAAAAGTTCACGTCGGCGATTAACAATATTCCCAATGCCGCGAACGCCGGTGATGACTCGTTCATATACGATGCAAGCGGGCGTCCTTTGCTCCACACGCCAAGATTTTCGGGGAACGCCGTTGTTCAGGTGCATGCTCCGCTCAGCTTCGGCAAGCTGACATTGGCCGCGAACTACTTCTACTCGACCAAGGTCAACTTTATCCTCTCCGGCCGCATCAACCAACCAAATTACGGTCTTCTTGGCCTGCGGGCGACGATCGCAAATAGCGATGATCGTTATAGGCTGAGTGTTTTCAGCGACAATGTCTTGAACAAAAATTACCTCCAGGGAGCATTCGTCAACGGTCTAGGCGACTTCGGCTACTGGGGTCCGCCGCGGGTAATCGGCGTTACGTTGGCTGCCAAGATCTAGCGCAGCGCGGGCGAGCAGCGCGAAAAGGCAGCGCTTAACAGAAAGGAAGCTTCCGTGGCGAAGGGCGAAGACAGTGTGCTGAACACCAAAAAGGACTGCGCCGATCAGACCGCTCCGCGCCTCAAGCGCGCCTGGCGCGCAACCCCAGTGGGCATTCCGGCCGCCAGATATATCGACAAGGATTTTGCGAAACTTGAGGCCGATGCGCTTTGGCCACACGTTTGGCAAAACGCTTGTCGGCTGGAGGAAATTCCCTCGCCAGGAAGCTACGTCGTCTACGAGATCCTAGACCAGTCAATTCTGATTGTTCGCCAACCCGATGACTCCGTCAAAGCCTTCTACAACGTATGCCCGCACCGCGCGACCGCGCTCGGTAGCGGCTCGGGACGGTTCCAGCTTGGGCAAATTACCTGCCCCTTCCACGGGTGGAAATGGGATCTTGCGGGTGAAAATGTATTTGTGCTCGAGCCAGACCGGTTCCTTGGCGGTTGCCTAGATCCCACGTCGCTGCACTTGAAAGAATGCCAGGTAGCGACCTTTCTGAATTGCGTGTGGATCAACATGGATCCGGAGTGCATCGCGTTCGACGAATGGATCGGGCCGATCAAAGCGGTAGCCGAGGCGACACGGGTCCAGGATATGTATCTTCATTGGCATAAATCGTTTATACTGGAGGCGAACTGGAAGGTCGCACAGGAGGCGTTCTTCGAGGGGTACCACGTTCCTCAGACCCATCCCCAGCTCCTGAAACGTTCGACCATCCAATCATCGGAATCACAAGACGCCGACACAGCCAACCCGCTTTCGGAATATGATTTCAGCATCAAGCAGTTTCCCCAAGGCCATTCCTACGGGGGAAGCGACAGCGGCGGCCCGTTCGGCCTTGGACGATTTTCCGGTAAGGCTTGGAACGCGCTTGGCCACAAAGAGCAGGCGCTAAAGCTTATCCACTATCATGAGCACTTCTCGACGGATTTGCAGTCTATGGTCTTGGACGAGGACGTCAACGTAGCGCGATCGATGCTTCACCGGCCTTTTCCCGAAGAATCGGACATGGATGAAGAGTTCCAGCGAACCATTCGCGAGCATTATGCCCATCAGGGTCGCATTATCGGCAGCGCGGACGCGCTCTCCAGGATGCCGCATTGTAACATATTCCCGAACTACACGTTCTTGCCGCTTTACGGCAACGTGCTGATCTATCGGGTACGGCCGACTAAGGACAACAACCCCGATCGATGCCGCTTTGAAGTTTGGTCCTGCCGAACCTACCCGGAGACCGTGCGACCGCCAAAGCCTGCTGTCGAGGACATTGCAGATCCAATGAACCCGGGCGCAATGTGCATGTTTTTGCGACAGGATTTTGCAAACATCCCCCGGCAGCAGATCGGAATTCATTCCCGAGGGATCGAGCATACTCTCCTCCATGATACCCAGGAATCCATGATCGCTGCGCATCATTTCGGCCTGGACATGATACTCGACCGCTACATGTCACGATCTGAATAATCGATGGAAGAAGCTCCGGATCGGCGCCGGACCGAAAAGCCATTCTAAACCTTACGGCAGATAGTGGCCGAAGCGGCGCGCAGTCATGCCTTGATCGTGTCCCAAGGCGTGGTGTAGCTTGTTGGGGCCACCGCGATTTTCGGC
>CAXTOI010000115.1:0-9202 GCA_964245645.1 uncultured Novosphingobium sp.
GCGCAGAACGATCCGGCACGGCAAGCCGGCTTTCAGCAGGAATACCAGCAGCGCCGGCAGGTTGCGCAGCAGTTTTCCGGCTGGCAGTCGCGCGGGTTCAATGGTTCGCCACCACCGGCGCTCGCCGTCACCGGCGCGCGCGCTGCCGGTCCACGCCAGGCGGGAGCAAGCGTCAACCCGCTTGGCGGCATCCCCGGACCGGCTGGTCCGGCCGGCGTGCCCGGCGAACGTTTCCCGGGCAACGGCGGGCAACAGGGTTTTGTCGGGGCAAACTCCGCTCACGAAGGTGGACCGCAAGGCCGGTTGCCGATGAATGCCCAGAACCCGAACGCTGCGGCCCAGGCCAATGCGGCGCATGAGCAGCAGTTGGCGGCCCAGAACGAAGCTCGCCATCAAGCTGAGGCCGGCCAGGAAACGGCGGCACGCGCTGCGCGGCAACAGGCTGCGGCGCAGCGCGAAGCGACCGCGCGTGAACAGATGCTGGCAAGCGCTCATCAGCAGCAGGAAACGGCAGCCCGGCAGGAAGTGGTCGAGCGTGCCCAGGCGCAACAGCGGCAAGCGCAGGTATCAGCCCATCAGGCGCAGCTGCATGCGCTTGCGGCGCAGCACCAGGCCGAAGCAGCCGGGATGCAGCAGGCGCGTGCTCATCCCGATGCGGCGCCTCGCAAACGTCCGCAGCCGATCCCCGCCGCCCGCGAGCGGCCCCCCGAAGCGCAAAGAGCGCTCGAAGCACAAAGACCCGCTCAAAGATCAGACGAAACGAGACCGCCTGCCGCGCCCCCCGAGAGCCCTCGCCCCGAAGCGCCTCACCACCCCGAACCGGCTCGTCCTGCGCCGGGTCATGGCGAAGAGGGTCATGAGCATGATCATTGATCCGGATTGATACTCTGGCGCTCCCGTTCACGGGAGTGCCAGGAATGGCGAAGGTATAATAGCAGTTCCACCCGCCGAGCCGGACGCAGACCCAACTGGCCCAACGGGGGAGGTTTGGGAGGGGTATTCACGCTGACATCGACGGGCGGCTTGTCGGCCTTGCTCCCCACCCACGCTCAGAGTCACGTGTCTCTGAGCGTCACTCCATGCTGGAGGACAAGCGGTTTCAATAAAAATGTCGCACAAGTGCCGAGGCATTGGCGGCATTTGTTCAGCCGACAGAAATATTGCTGTTCGTGGCGCTGCCCGCTGGCTATCCTGCAGGTGAGAGATGACGTCGTGCGAGTCGAACCGGTAAGGTTCACGACCTGCGGCGATTTGGCGCTTGAGACAGGCAATTGGCCGCACGGCGCTTTCGCTGCGGTTGATCAGGCTTCATTAAAGTCTACTGAATGAGTTGATTATCAGGAGAGGATGTCCGCATGGCGCGCTTTTGGAGTCGTGATTTTCTCACCCGCCGGATCGATCGCTGCTATCTGATCGCTGCGGGCACGAAAAACTCCGAGAAGCGCAAGGTTCACCTGGAGCTTGCTCGCAACTATCGCCAGATACTGGCCTCGCTGAAGGGCCATCGTGCTATCAGCCATGATATCCAGCCGGTGACCGAATAGCCGTCATTCCAGCAATTGCGGCGAAACTTCCCCTGCCGGGGTCGCCAGGACCGATCCGATCGACGCCAGTACGACCAACCCGATCGCGATGCATTGCTGCGTCGTCAGATGCTCGGCCAGCACCAGCCAGCCGACGATCGCGGCAATCGCCGGGTCGGCGCTCACCAGCACGCCGTAGCTATACGCCGGAAGCCGTTTCAGCGCGATCATCTCGAGCGAATAGGGAACGGCGCTGGAGAGGATGGCGACACCCAGGCCGACGGCAGCCAGCGATGGTGACAGCAGCGCAGATCCGGCGGTTAGGATGCCGATCGGCACCGTGAGCAGCGCCGCCGTTGTGAGCCCCAGCGCAACCGCCTGGCCGCCGGGCAGATGCGCGGTTCTCTTGCCGAAGACGATGTACAGCGCCCAGCATAATCCGGCGCAAAGCGCGAAACCGACGCCGACCGGATCTATGGCATGGTCCGTGCGGTGGAGCGGCAGCAGCAGCGCCAGGCCGACGACGGCAAGGCCGAGGATGGCGAAATGCGCCGGGCGGCGCGAATGCAGCACCGAAACCGTCAGCGGCCCGAGAAACTCGATAGCCATGGCAATGCCGAGCGGGATGGTGCGCAGGGACATGTAGAAGGAGATGTTCATCACGCCCAGCACGGCACCGTAGCGCATCGTCGCAAGCAGGTCGGCGCGGCTCAGCGGATGCCGCCACGGGCGGACCGTGCCGAGCAGGATCAGTGCCGAAAAGCCGACGCGATAGGTGATCGCTCCCGGCGCGCCGACGGCCGGAAATATCTGCTTGGCGAAAGAGGCGCCGATGCAGAACGACAGCATCGATCCCACCATCGCCAGATAGGGAACCGCGCGGAACAGCGGTGAAGCGGGGGCCATGGCCGGGCGTGAAAGCGTAGTCATGGCGCGCCTATAGCCACAGCCGGCTGGCGAAGCACGGCGATTCCGGTATGAATCGATCATGGCGCCGCTGCTCTACAGTTTTGTTCGGTGCCCCTACGCCATGCGGGCGAGGCTGGCGCTGACGGCCAGCGGCACGCGCTGCGAATTGCGCGAGGTCAAGCTGTCGGCCAAGCCTGCGGCATTGCGGCTGATCTCGCCCAAGGCGACGGTGCCGGTGCTGGTGCTGCCCGATGGCCGGGTGATCGACGAAAGCCTCGACATCATGCATTGGACGCTGGATCGGCACGATCCGCAAGACTGGCTGGCGCGCGACGATCCCGCGCTGATCGCGGCCAACGACGGCCCGTTCAAGCGCAATCTGGACAGCTATAAATACCCCGATCGGCTGGGCAGCGATCCTGCGGTGCATCGCGCTGCCGGGCTGGCGTTCCTGCGCGAGTTGGACCTGCGGCTGGCCGACCAGGGCCAGCTGTGCGGCGCGGCGCCGGGCTTGGCGGATATGGCGATCATGCCCTTCGTGCGCCAGTTCGCGGGCGTCGATCCGGCATGGTTTGCCGCCCAGCCTCTACCCCATCTGCGGCCATGGCTGGCCGGGCATTTGCGCTCGGCGCTGTTTGCGGCCGTCATGACCAGGCGGCCGCCATGGCAAGTGGGCGATGCACCTGTATGGACAGCCCCCGGCAATTGAGGCATCGTCGCCAGGGATGTGGGTCCGCAAGCATTTACTCTACCCGCCGCGTGGAGGTAGGCTGCCCTTGAACTGTTGACGATTCACCGGAGTCTGCGTGCCGATCACCATCCGTGTCCTGTTGCTGGTGCTCGCGCTCGGCGGGGCGGGGTTGTTCGCGGCGCAGCGCTTTGCCGGGCCGGGCCGGAATGCGGTGGTGATCGGCTATCAGACCGGGGTCGATCCGACCAAGGTGGCGCAGGCCGAGGGGCTGTATGAGCGCGCGATTGGCAAGCCGGTGATCTGGCGCAAGTTCGACAGCGGCACCGATGTGATCACCGCGCTGGCAGCGGGCGACATCGATTTCGGCGATCTCGGCAGCAGCCCCCTGGCGATCGCAGCGACGCGGCAATTGCCGATCACATCGATCGTGCTGATCAGCCGGCTGGGCCGCAGCGAGGCGCTGGTGGCGCGGCGCGGCGCGGGCATCGCCGGCCCTGGCGACCTGATCGGCAAGCGGGTGGCGACGCCGTTCGTATCGACCTCGCATTACAGCCTGCTGGCAGCGCTGCAGCACTGGCGGATCGATCCGGCCGCGGTGCAGATCCTGAACCTGTCGCCGCCGCAGATCGCCGCGGCCTGGGCGCGGCATGACATCGATGCAGCCTATGTCTGGGACCCGGCGCTGGGCCGGCTGAAGGGCAATGGGCGGATCATGGTCGGGTCGGATCAGGTGGCGGCATGGGGTTCGCCCACCTTCGATGTCTGGGTGACGCGCCAGGATTTCGCGCGGCGCGATCCGGCCGCGGTCGGCGCTTTCGTGGCAGTGACGCTGGCCGCGCAGGCGCGCTGGCGGCGCGAGGGTGCAGGCTGGACGGTCCGGTCGCCCCAGGTTGCGGAAGTCGCCGACATCACCGGCGCGCAGCCCGGCGATGTGCCGGGGCTGCTGGCCAGCAACGATTACCCGACCGCCGCCGAGCAGGCCTCCGGCGCGCTGTTGGGCGGCGGGCTTGGCCGCCATCTGGCCAGCGCCGCCGGTTTCCTGAAGGCGCAAGGCAAGGTCGATCGCGTGCTGCCCAGCTATGCGCCTTATCTGGATGCGGGCTATGTGCGCCGCGCAACAAGCGGGATCCGATGATGGCGGTTTTGTCGGTCGACGATGTCAGTGTCACCTTTGCCGGCCGGCGCGGCCCGGTGCAGGCTTTGGACAATGTATCGCTCGATGTGCGCTCGGGCGAGGTGGTCGTGGCGCTGGGTGCGTCGGGTTGCGGCAAATCGACGCTGCTGGGATTGATGGCAGGGTTCGAGAGGCCGACCCGAGGCACGGTGACGATCGATGGCCGGGCGGTGAATGGGCCGGGCAGCGACCGCGCGGTGGTGTTCCAGGACGATGCGCTGATGCCATGGCTAAGCGCGCTGGATAATGTCGCCTTCGGGCTCAAGCTGCGCGGCGTTGCGCCGCGCGAGCGGCTGGCGACGGCGCAGGAGATGCTGGCGCAGGTCGGGCTCAAGGATTTTGCCGATCATGCGATCCACGAGATGTCGGGCGGCATGCGCCAGCGCGTGGGACTGGCGCGGGCCTTGGCGGTGGCGCCGCATTTCCTGTTGATGGATGAGCCGCTCGGCGCGCTTGACGAGTTGAACCGCGAACGCATGCAGACGCTGATCCTCAAGCTTTTTTGTGAGAGTAATCTGGGGCAAAAGACCGGCAAGGGCATTTTCCTGATCACCCACAGCATCGAGGAGGCGCTGTTTCTGGCGACGGAACTGGTGCTGATGTCGCCGCGACCGGGGCGGATCGTGCAGCGGTTCTCGCCGCCGTTCGCGCGCCGCTTCATTGCCGGTGAACCGGTGCGTGCGCTGCGATCCTCGCCCGAGTTCGTTGCCATGCGCGAGGAACTGGCGGCCGCCGTGCTGGCCGGCGACGAGTCGGAGCCGGCGCATGTCTGAGCGCAAGCCCGGCCACACGCTGTCCACGCTGGTGTCGCTGGGTGCGGTGCTGCTGCTGTGGTGGGGCGTCACCGCCGGCGGGCTGATCGCGCCGCTGTTCCTGCCGGGGCCGGGCCAGGTGGCCTGGCGGATCGTCGATCTGGCGCGCCACGGCTTCGTCGGCGCCAGCCTGGCGCAGCATGCCGGGGCGAGCCTGGCCCGCGTCGGACTGGCAATGCTGTTCGCGATCATCACCGCGATCCCGGTCGGCATGGCGATGGGCATGTTCCGCCATGTCAACGCCGCGCTCGACCCGCTGATCGAGTTTTACCGCCCGGTGCCGCCGCTCGCTTATCTGCCGCTGCTGGTGATCTGGTTCGGCATCGGCGAGACGACCAAGATCCTGCTGATCTACATGGCGATCTTCGCGCCGCTGGCGATTTCCACGGCCAGCGGCGTGCGCCGGGTCGATGCCAATCGCATCCGCGCCGCGCAATCCCTGGGCGCCAGCCGCGACCAGATTGCCTGGCTGGTGGTCTTTCCCAGCGCCTTGCCCGATATACTCACCGGGCTGCGCATCGCGCTGGGTGTCGGCTGGTCCACGCTGGTCGCCGCCGAACTGGTCGCGGCAACGCGCGGGCTGGGGTTCATGGTGCAATCGGCCTCGCAGATGCTGGTGACTGATGTGGTGATCGCGGGTATTCTGGTCATCGCCGTGATTGCGCTGGTGCTGGAACTGGTATTGCGCTGGGTAGAGCGGCGCTTCGCCAGTTGGGCGGGGCAATAGAGTATCCTCTTGAATCCTCCCCCACTGGGGGAGGTGCTCGCACAGCGAGACGGAGGGGCGGGCTGAGCGTCACGTATAAGAGATGAGAGGAGTTGCATTTGTCCCTGTCCATCGCAGCGATAACCCCGGCAATCGGCGGCATCGTCGCCGGCGTCGATCTGGCACAGCCGCTCGATGCCGACACGCAGGCCGAGATTGCAGCGGGTTTGCACGCGCATCAGGTGCTGATCTTTCGCGATCAGGACATCACCCAGCAGCAGCAGCGCGATTTCGCGGCAAACTTCGGCCCGCTGCATGTCCATCCGATCTATCCGCAATCCGACACGGTGCCCGAAATCCTGATCCTGGATACCGCGCGCAACGATCTGCGCGACAATGCGCTGTGGCACAGCGATGTCAGCTTCGTGGAAAAGCCGGCGCTGGGCGCGGTGCTGGTGGCCAGGGAACTGCCCGACATCGGCGGCGACACGCTGTGGCTGAGCGCGACCGCCGCTTATCATGGCCTGCCGGAAAACCTCCAGCAATTCCTCGCCGGGCTGAGGGCGATTCACGATCTGGCCAAGTCGTTTCCCGCCGAACGTTTCGGCGGTGATGCCGAGAGCATGGCGAGGCTGGAGCAGGCCAAGCGCAGCAACCCGCCAGTCAGCCATCCGGTAATCCGTACCCATCCGGTAACCGGGCGCAAGGCGATCTATGTCAGCGAAGGCTTTACCACGCGGATCGAGGGGCTGGAGGCTGATGCCAGCGATGCCTTGCTCGGTCTGCTGTTCCGGCACCTCGTCAAGCCGGAGTTCCAGGTGCGGTGGCGGTGGCGCGCGGGTGATGTCGCGTTCTGGGATAATCGGATCACGCAGCATTACGCGGTGGATGATTATCGGCCCCATCGGCGAGTGATGAACCGCGCGACGATTATCGGGGACCGTCCGGTTTAATCCTTCCGAACGGGAAGGAATTAAGGCGGCGCCAGCACCCCGCGCAATTGTACTCCGGTCAGCCCCCGCTGGCGCGCCGCAGTCAGCAACACCACAATTGCATCGGCGGCGGCTTCGTAGCTCAGCCCGTGCGGCGGACGGATGTTCGAGATACAATTGCGCTCGCTGTCCATCCGGCCGATACGCGGTTGCCAGGTGAGATAGGCGCCCAGGCTGTCCGGCGCGCTCAGTCCGGGGCGTTCGCCGATCAGGATCAGCGCGGCATCGACATCCAGCGCCTCGCCGATCGCATCGCCCAGCGCGACCCGGCTCTGCGTGGCGAGCACGATCGGCGCGATCCGCCAGCCAGGCAAGCGCTCGATCAGCGCCACCACCAGGGAGGCGGCGTGCCGATGCACGGCGGTGGCGGACAAGCCGTCGGCGACAATGATGACCAGTTCGTCGCCGGTCGGCGGCAGCTTGTCGCCATCATCGGGGTTCAGCAGCCGGCCGAGATCGGGACGGGTGAGGTACTCGGCGCGGGTCTGCGCCCGGCTGCGCACCTCGATCACCGGGCGCTCCACGGCGGCGGCGAATCCGGCCGGCTCCAGCGCGGTATGGACTGCATCGCGGGCCCGGGCATGATCGAGTTGGAAATCGAGCAACGCCCTGGTCGGCAGCCCCTGCCCTGCTCGGCCCAGCAGCACCCGCGCCTGCGTCAGCGAATTCAGCCGATCAAGCAGCGCGGCGATCGCCGGCAGGTCAGCCATTCGGCGCACTCAGCGCTGGAAAACGATCCAGTGCCAGCGCTGCGGGCATGATCTCGCCGATCCGGCCGGCGCTGGACAAGCCGATCCGCTCCAGCCACGCCTCGAATTCGGGCGCCGGGCGCAGCCCCAGCACCTCGCGCAGATACAGCGCATCGTGAAAACTGGTGGACTGGTAATTGAGCATGATGTCGTCCGCGCCCGGCACGCCCATGATGAAATTCACCCCCGCCACCCCCAGCAGCGTCAGGATCGTGTCGGTGTCGTCGCCATCGGCCTCGGCATGGTTGGTGTAGCAGATATCCACCCCCATCGGCAGGCCGAGCAGCTTGCCGCAGAAGTGATCCTCCAGCGCAGCGCGGGCGATCTGCTTGCCGTCGTAGAGATATTCAGGGCCGATAAAGCCGACCACCGAGTTGACCAGGAACGGATCGAACATTCGCGCGACCGCGTAAGCGCGCGCTTCCAGCGTTTGTTGATCGACGCCATGATCGGCGTTGGCGGACAGGCACGAGCCCTGCCCGGTCTCGAAATACATCACATTGTTTCCGACCGTCCCCCGCCCCAATGCGCGGGTTGCAGCATGGGCCTCGGCGAGCAGCGCCAGATCGATGCCGAAGCCGCGATTGGCGGCCTCGGTGCCGGCGATCGACTGGAAGCACAGATCGACCGGCGCGCCGCGCTTGACCAGTTCCAGCGTCGTCGTGACATGCGCCAGCACGCAGGATTGCGTCGGGATATCATAAGCCTGCCGGATCTCGTCGAGCAGGTGCAGCAGGTCGGCGGTGGTTTCGGCATCGTCGCTGGCCGGGTTGATCCCGATCACCGCATCGCCGGCCCCCATCAACAAGCCGTCGAGCGTGGAAGCGGCAACCCCGGCAGGATCGTCGGTGGGATGATTGGGCTGGAGCCGCACCGCCAGCCGTCCGGGCAGGCCGAGCGTGCTGCGGAAGCGCGTGATCACCCGGATCTTGCGCGCCACCGCGATCAGATCCTGGTTGCGCATCAGTTTCGACACGGCAGCGGCCATTTCGGGCGTGATCCCCGGCGCGGCGCGGGCTATCTCGGCACCGCCGGTCTCGTTCGCCAGCAGCCATTCGCGAAAGCCGCCCACGGTCAGATGCGAGATCGCGGCGAAGGCGGCGACATCGTGGGTATCGATGATCAGCCGGGTGATCTCATCCTGCTCATACGGCACGACGGGTTCTGCCAGGAAGGTGGCCAGCGGCAGATCGGCCAGGATCAACCGTGCCGCGACGCGCTGCTCCATGCTCTGCGCCGCAATTCCCGCAAGAATGTCGCCCGACCGTTCCGGACTGGCTGCCGCCAGCAGTTGCGGCAATGTCGCGAAGCTGTGCCGCGTTGCGGCCAAGTCGAGCGTAAAGCGGGTCATGGCACGATTTTCAGCATGATCGCAGCTACGGCACCTTTCGGATCGACGCATCTTGCTTCCCCCGTTGGGGAAGGTTGGGTGGGGAATTCACACTTAGTTGACGGGGTGTATCCACACCGTCCTCCAACCCCAGCCCTGCCGAGTAGGGAAGAACGGCTGATCCAGTTTGAAAGTCCATGATCTTAGCTGCCTGAACGGACAAGTCGACAAGCGATTTAGCTTTAGGGAAGCTCTGATTAGGGATCGTGTCCCAAGGCGTGGTGTAGCTTGTTGGGGCCACCGCGATTTTCGGCGT
>CAXTOI010000116.1:0-8016 GCA_964245645.1 uncultured Novosphingobium sp.
CCCCCAGACTACTTTGTAGCGTGTCTGGGCAGGGGGAGCAGGCCGGCGCCTTCAGCCAACTTTATTTCGGACGCTTGGCGCCGTACTTCGAGCGGCTCTGCTTGCGGTTCTTGACACCCTGGGTATCGAGCACGCCGCGCAGCACGTGGTAGCGCACGCCGGGGAGATCGCGCACGCGGCCGCCGCGGATCAGCACGACCGAGTGCTCCTGCAGATTATGCCCCTCGCCCGGGATGTACGAAATGACTTCGCGCTGATTGGTCAGGCGAATCTTGGCGACCTTGCGCAGCGCCGAGTTCGGCTTCTTCGGCGTGGTCGTATAGACCCGCGTGCAGACACCGCGCTTCTGCGGGTTCTGCTCCATTGCCGGAACCTTGCTCTTGGCCTTCTGGGGAACGCGACCCTTGCGGATCAATTGATTGATAGTGGGCATGAAGGATTCTTCACCTGGGTTGTGGCGCTGTCGAGCCGAAGGTGGAGGTTCGATTGCCACATGACGCAAGACCGGCCGATTCTCCATCCGGAAAACCGCCGATAAGTCATATGAGCCAGAATCGCTCCACCCGCAGCCCTGAGCGCCGGGTTACTTTGATCGCCGATACCCGGCATCTTTCCGAGGAAGATACCGAACCACGCGGCGGCCAATGTTCAGCTCTGATGCCTGACCAAGCCCTGCGGCCCTGTCTGGAAGATTGCGCCCGTAGCCGAGCCGGCGGCTGCGGTCAAGCGCCCGGATCAACGCTGCCTGGTATTGCTCCAGATGACCTGGCAGACGCCGACCGCCGCCAGGATTGCGCCATAGACAGCCCATTGCGGAGCGCCCGCCATGAAGCCGACCTGAAAGGCAATGCCAAGACCCTGCAGGATCCAGACTCCGCCCATCGCGATCATCAGCAAACCAAGAAGCGTGCTTACACCACGCATGACCATATTGAAGACGCCCATCGCCGACTCTCCGTTTCGTAGGAACCTAGGGAAACTCTGATCAAGTCGCAGCTTCACCAAGATAACACCCCCGTCGGCCCGGGCTTGACCCGGGCTTGGGCTTCTTTCTTTGCCTGTCCGGTGCAGAAAGGCAGCCTTGGCCCGGCTCAAGGCCGGGCTGACGGGGACATTTTAGGCACCCTCTGATCGATAACGCACTTAATCAGAGCTTCCCTAGGCGCCTACGGCGGCGCTGGCTAGCGGACATGACAAGGGCCGCAGCCGGCATTCGATGCCCGGCTGCAGCCCCATCGATACGTCAAGCAAGATCAGTGACCGTGATCGCCACCATGTCCGTCGCCGTGCATCCCACCGCCAGAGAAATGCGGCATCCGCACGCCTTGTGGCTGCGACTGGATCGCGCCCTGCATGTGGTGATAATTGCCGCCGGGCGCCGTATCGCCATGAGCGAAATGGTTGCGATCGCCGCGATAATAGCGATGGTCGTTGCCGCCATGACGGTAATAGAAATAGCCGTCATCGCCCCAATAGCCGTCATAGACCTCGCCATAGGCACCGTCGTACCAACCATCATAAGCGACCGGGCCGCCCCATCCACCGCCGCCGCCGCCGTAAACTCCGGCGGCGCAAGCGCTCAACGAAAGAGCAGCTACCGCGATACCAGCCATGGCCATCACACGCTTCATATCGATTCCTTTCCGCTGCCGATGCTCGCTCATCGGCGCACCTGTCCAGCCCTGCCGGTGTAAAACCATTGCCCCGGCCGGTGGTTCCATGCGCCGGTCAGGCGGGGCGGTGACGGCGGCTTCCTGCGGCTGGTACAGGGCGGTGGTCAGCGCGGCGAGAAATTGATCGGTGGCCCGCTCCCAGGTAAAACCGGCCCCGAACACCGCAGCGGCGCAGCGATCCAGGCGCAGCGCGCGGCCGATCGCCTGCGGCAGATCGTTGTCCAGCGCCGCGATCGTGGCTGGCATGCGGCCGCCGACGCCGCGTCCCTGTGGTCCGACGATGTCGATCGGGCCGGGCACTGGAAAAGCGGCCACCGGCAGGCCGCAGGCCAGCGCCTCGATGACCACTAATCCAAAGGTATCGGTGCGGCTGGGAAAGACGAAGCAATCGGCGCTGCGATAAGCGGCCGCAAGATTTTCGCCGGCCAGGCTGCCCAGGAAATGCACCTGTGGGTAGCGGCGGCGGAAATCCTCCAGCGCCGGACCGTCGCCAACCACCACCTTGGTGCCCGGGACATCGGCATCGAGGAATGCAGCCAAGCCTTTTTCCGGCGCAATCCGCCCCACATTGAGCAGGATCGGGCGCGGCAGATCGGCCATCGCCGGCAAAACCGGGCCATCGGGCCGGAACAGCCAGCCCTCGATGCCGCGGCTCCAGCTGCGGGTATGCGCGATCCCGCGCCGCGCCAGTTCGGCGGCCAGGCTTTGCGTCGCCACCAGCACGCCGCGCGAGGCGCCATGGAAACGGGCCATGATCGGCCAGAACCGTTCGGCGCTGATGCCGGTGCGCAGCGCGGCATATTCGGGAAAGCGGGTGTGAAAGGCGGTGGTGAACGGCACCCCGCGCGCCTTGCACCAGCCGCGCGCCGACCAGCCGATCGGACCTTCGGTGGCGATATGAACGATATCGGGGCCAAAATCGTCGAGCATCCGGCGCACCGAAAAGCGCGGCGCCATTGCCAGTCGGATCGCGGCATAGCCCGGCATCGGCATAGTCATGAACCGTTCGGGCGTGATCAGTTCGACCTCGTGCCCGCGCCGATCCAGCTCGGCCACGGTCGCACCCAGGGTGCGGACCACGCCATTGATCTGCGGATACCAGGCGTCGGTTGCCATCGCGATCTTGAGCGGCGGGATGGCAGCGCCGGCAAACGGCTTGATGACCGGTACGTTCATGGCGCCACGACTAGCTCGGCCGGGACTGGGTCCTTCAGCGAGCGATGCTCGGCCGCCATTTCGCGCGACCAGTCGATGATCTGGATCACACCTTGCGCATCTTCGGCCAGCGCGGTGCAGCTTTCCACCCAGTCGCCGTCGTTGTAATAGATGATATCGCCGATCCGGCGGATTTCGGCGCAATGGATATGCCCGCAGACGATGCCGTCATAGCCGCGCGTCTGCGCCTCACGCGCCACCGCATCTTCAAAGCTGCAGACGAACTGCACCGCATTCTTGACGCGCTTCTTCATGTAGGACGACAGCGACCAATACGGCAGTTTCAGCCGGCGGCGCATCAGATTGAAGACGATATTGGCGCGCAGCAGCAGGCCATAGGCAGCGTCACCCAGGAAGGCGAGCCAGCGGGCGTAGAGCACCACACCATCGAAACCGTCGCCATGGGTGACCAGCAGGCGTTTGCCGTCGGCCGTCACGTGCTCGGCCTCCAACGCCAGTTCGACGCCGCCGAAGCTCATCCCGGCATAATCGCGCAGCATCTCGTCGTGATTGCCCGCCACGAAGACCACGCGGGTGCCGCGATGCGCCAGCTTCAGGATGCGGCGCACGACTTCATTATGCGCATCGGGCCAGTACCAGCCTTTGCGCAACCGCCAGCCATCGACGATATCGCCGACCAGGAACAGCGTTTCGCACTCGATCGAGTGCAGGAAATCGACCAGCATCGCCGCGTTGCAGCCGCGCGTGCCAAGGTGAACGTCGGAAATCCACACAGTGCGATATTTGCGCTTGGGGCGGAAGCCGCGTGGTTCGGGCAGGTTCAGCCATTGCGGAATTCGGCCCGGCCCATCCTTGGCCAATTCGGCTCCGGCTATCCCCGGCAGGCCAATCAGCAGCTCGCCATCATCGCCGAACATCGCTTATCCTTAGCTTGTTTCGACATTGTAATACTGCCGGGAGGTTGCGCGATGATGACGGACTTGTGACCACTGGATGACACAAAGTGCCGATACAAAGCTGATTCTCGCTTCGCACCGCTACTTCGACCCGCTAACCGCGACCACATGACCGGCTTTGACTATCAGCCCTTTCTCACTGACGGCACGGTGCGCCTGCGCCCATTGCAGGCCCAGGATTGGGCTGCGCTTTACAACGTTGCCCGCGATCCGGCGATCTGGGCGGTCCATCCCAGTCCCGATCGCTGGCAGGAGGAGTCGTTTCGCGAATTCTTCGGTTCCTGCCTGGCGAGCGGCGGCGCACTGGTCATCGAGGATGCGCAGACCGGCACGGTGATCGGGTCTTCGCGCTACGACCGGGAGCGGGCAGAAGACGGCGAGATCGAGATAGGCTGGACCTTTCTGGCGCGCGAACGCTGGGGCGGGCCGACCAACGCCGCAGTCAAGCGCCTGATGATCACGCACGCCCTGACACAGTACAAGCGGGCTATTTTCCTGGTCGGCGCGAGCAACATCCGCTCACGCCGGGCGATGGAGAAAATCGGTGGTACATTGACGTCGCGTGTTCTGGATATCCCGATCAAGCTCCGGTTGGTCCCTTATGTCGTCTATGCGATCGATCGCGCCGCCTTCGCGAATGGCTCGCTGGCGAAATAACCCCGTCACTCCGATACCGAGCCCTCATGGCCCGTCGCCATCCTGACAGAAGCAATTCGCTGCCGGTTCTGCGCTCGAGCTCGATTGCACATCGACACCCCGCTTGCTAGTTCGTCAGCCGGCTGGTTATCTTGAGGGCTCTGGCGACGAACACTTCGGAAAAGGATCTGCGCGACTTTCATCTGCGCTGGGCTTCAATGCAGCCGCCGCAGCGACCGGCCCCGAGCGTTCGAGCCATGATGCGCATGTTGCTGGCAGCGCGGCCCGGCCCGGCGTTGCAACTGGGCGTGACACCGGAAATCGCCGATGCATCTGCACATGGTATTGCGGTCGATTGGAACCCGGACATGATCCGCCTTGCCTGGCCCGGCAACACTTCGACACACCGAGCCCAGGTCGGCGACTGGCTGAAGCTTGATTTCGCGCCGCATAGCTTTGCCACAGCCTTCGGTGACGGATCGCTGACCATGCTTTCCTGGCCAAGTGATTACCGGCTCCTGATGGTTAATCTGGTGCGAGCACTGCGGCCCGGTGGGCGGCTCGTGCTACGATGCTTCGTGCGCCCCGACCGCTGCGAGACCGTTGAAGAGCTGGCGGCAGCGGTGTGGTCAGGTGGCGTTGATCATTTCGGTGCTTTCAAGTTGCGACTCGCGATGGCGACCGCCGCCATCGGAGGCCGCGTTTTCATACCGGTTGCGGATATATATGCCCAGTTCGAGAGCAGTTTCGCCGACCGCAATCGTCTGCTCGACGCAACCCGATGGGACCTTGCGGATTTGGCGCAGATCGATGCTTACCGGCATGCCGGTTCCGGACTGAGCTACGCTACACGCGGCGAAATCGCGGCAATTCTTCCGGAAGGGGTCGCGCATCGCTTCTACGAAACCGAAGAATATCCGCTGGCGGAGCGCTGTCCGCTGCTGGTGGTCGATTTCCCGGCATGAACCGTGCGCCGTCGCCATTACTGGCATTCGTGCCGGACGGTCCGAGACCGGGACTGGATTCCAACCATGCCGATATCGGCGCGCTGGTCCACCGTCTGGAAGCGGCGCAATGGCGCTCGCCCGAGGATATTCAGACGCGGCAGCACGAAGCACTCGTCCGCCTCGCGGCGCATATGAGCGCGAGCAGCCCATTTTTCGGTCGGCATCTGGCGGCTGCGGGCCTCGTCCCCGACGATCTGGGCACGCCGGAGGGGCTGCGATCGCTGCCGCCGATCAGCCGCAGGGATCTTCAAGGGCCACCCGACGATGTTTTCAGCATTGCCGTGCCCGCAGCCTATGGCGAGATCGGCTTGGCTGCTTCGTCAGGTTCGACCGGCGAGCCGGTCGAGGTGCGGCGGACGCGTTACGATCAACTGCTGCACCGCGCCATGACCGTGCGGCTGAACCTGTGGCATGGGCTGGGCACGGGGCTGCGGTTATGCCAGTCGCGTGCCGAGTTGAAAGCGGTGGTCCAGACGCCGCACTGGACGAATACCCCCGGTCTGTTCTGGCCGACAGGGCCGATGCTGATGGTGCCCAATCAGCTGTCGATTACCGAACAGGCTAAGATCATCGAGGATTTTGAGCCTGATATCCTGCTGATTTATCCAAGCAATATTGTTGCTCTTGCCCAGCATTACGAAACCTCCGGCAGGCCGCCTGTCGCCTTACGCCAGATCCGCACGATATCCGAGACGATGTCCGCGTCCGATCGTGCTCTGGTTCGCCGGACCTGGGGGCGCCCGGTGGTGGATGTCTATTCTTCCACCGAGGTCGGCTACATTGCGATGCAATGCCCGCAAAGCGGGCTGCATCACATTATGGCGGAGACCTTGCTGGTCGAGGTGATCGACGAAGCTGGTCAGCCCTGCGCGGAGGGAGAGATCGGACGCGTCGTGCTGACCGACCTCAACAACTACGCCTCGCCGCTGATCCGTTATGCGATCGGGGACCATGCCGAAGTCGGCCCCGTTTGCGATTGCGGGCGCGGGCTGCCGACGCTGCGCCGGATCGTCGGGCGCGAACGCAATCTCGTCACCATGCCCGATGGCAGCCGGCACTGGCCGCTGACCGGGCGATCGCGCTATCGCGCCGTGGCGCCGGTGCTCCAGCACCAGATGCTACAAATAAACCAGGACCTTATCGAGGTGCGGCTGGTGCTGGAACGCCCACTGACCGATGGCGAGGACATGAAGCTGCGCGAGATCATGCAATCGGCGCTGGGCCACCCCTTTACGCTCGATTTCCGGATCTACGAAGACCGCCTGCCGCTGGCGCCTAACGGCAAGTTCGAGGAATTCGTCAATCTTATCAAGTCCTGAATACCGCCTCCAACCCCAGCGTTTCCGCCAGCCAGCGGTGGTCGCGCGCGACGGTATCGCTGTAGAGCACGGCCATGTCGGGGCGGGCGCGCAGGACCAGGCGGGTTTGCTCGACGGTCAGGCTGGTTGCGGCCAGCGCCTCGGCGGACGGCCCGGTCAGGCGGCGGCACAAGCGGGTGGCCAGGCCCCAGGCCTGCGCTTCGTACAAGCGGTTTGCCGGGGCAAGGCGGAGCAGCTCGGCCGGGATCGCGCCGCGGCCATTGTTGGCACGGATGGCCATCGCGAGCATCGCCCGGCCGGTGGCATCGATCCCGATCCAACGCTTGCGCAAGGCCCAGTCGGTGCCTTGTTCGGCGCGCAGATTGGGTTCGCTGCGCATCGAGGCGAGAGCGAGCATGGTCGCCGACAAGCGCAGGGCGTCGGTCTCGGGTGATGCGGCGGCGGCGTTGAACCGTGTCCAGTCGTAAACCAGCCGAGCCATGTTCGAGTTGGCCTGCTCCAGCCCGGAGACAAAATGGGTGACGCCGACGACCAATGGGTCCTGCAGCGCCACTTTTTGCGAAAACCGTGCTGCCAGCAAGCCTTCGCGCAGGCCCCAGGACGAGAAGATCAGCCGCGCCGGCTTTAACTCGCGCACCAGCACTCCGAGCAAGGCTGCCGCATCGGGCAGGCTGGCCAGGCGCGAACTCGATATGCCGGGCACGTCGCTCAGACCGGTCTTGCGTGGTTCGACATTCACCCCGGCCGGGCCGTCGGTGGCGCGCGCGGCGGCGGCTTTCAGCGCGCGGCTGTCCTGGCTCTGCACGGCCATCAAGCTGCGCGCCAGTTTCAACGCGGCGTCGGGCAGCAGTTCGTAGCCGTGCGGATCGTCGACCGGCCAATCGTCCCGATCCATCGCATAACGCGCCAGCGCGCGCCATGAGCCGCCGACCAGGTAAAGATCCCGATCATGCGCGCCACTCCAGGCCGCAGCGCCAAGCATGTTGCGCACGCGCCGAGCGAATTTCTCGGCGCCGCCGCTGCGCAATTGCGGCAGGCGCAGCGTGCCCAGCGGCATGCTGACGCCGTGCGCGCATTTGCCCGCGGCAATGTCGGTCAATTCCAGGCTACCGCCGCCCATATCGGCGACCACGCCCCTTGCGCCCGGAAAGGCAGCCAGCACGCCTTGGGCGCCGGTCAGCGCTTCCTGTTCACCCGACAGCAGCCGGGGCGCCAGACCAAGCTCGGCGATCTGGGCAAGGAAAGCTGG
>CAXTOI010000116.1:8026-9151 GCA_964245645.1 uncultured Novosphingobium sp.
GCTCCCCGCTCGCGACGTCATCGTGCTCGCCGCCTGGGCCATTGCCGGCATCGCGCACCGCAGCGGTGGCGACGCATTCGACATCGTGCACGCCGCGCAGCCGGAGCAGCGCTGCGTAGCGCTGCAGCGAGGCGATCGCCGCGCGGATCGCCTTGGGCGCCAGCCGGCCATCCTCGGCCACGCCGCGCCCAAGCCGGGCGGTGATCTTTTCGTTATACAGGGTAATCGGCACGCGTGCAGGGCCGCCGAAAATCACCAGCCGCACGGTGTTCGAGCCGATGTCGATGATCGCGCGCTGGTCTTCGGTCACGACTTCGACCCTCGGTTCGGCGTCCGACGGTTCTACGATTGGGCTCAGCAGCATGGGGTTGGTGTCAAACCCCGCCACGCCGGAGCGCCAGCTTGGGCACCTTGCGACCCGAACTGAGCGCCGCGCCGCGCCCGGACAGCGACGGGTTGGTCATGAAATAGCGATGGCAATTGAACGGTATCTTCCCCGGCTTGGCGCGCACATATTCGCCGTCCGGTTGCAGCAGCCAGCTTTGCTCGGTGTCGAGCAAATTGGCGACCATGACCTGGTCGAGCACCTGATCGTGGACCGTGGCGTTACGGATCGGCACCATCACCTCGACGCGGCGATCGAGATTGCGGCTCATGCCGTCGGCCGAGGAGATGAACACATTGGCCTTCGGATTGGGCAGCGCCGCGCCGTTGCCGAAGCACCAGATGCGGCTGTGTTCAAGAAAGCGGCCGATGATCGATTTGACCCGGATGTTTTCCGACAGGCCCGGCACGCCGGGGCGCAGGCAGCAGATGCCGCGCACCACCAGCGTGACATCCACCCCGGCCTGGCTGGCCTCGTACAGACGCTCGATCACCCCCTGGTCGGTCAGCGAATTGAGCTTGATCCAGATCATCGCCGGCTTGCCCTTGCCGGCGTTGGCGATTTCCTGATCGACCATCTCGTAGATCCGCTCGCGCAGCGACACCGGGGCGATCGCCATCGGCGATACGGTGCGAGGCTCGACATAGCCGGTGATGAAGTTGAACACCTGGCCCGCATCGCGCACCAGTTCGGGATCGGCGGTGAAGTAGGACAGGTCGGTGTAGATCCGCGCGGTGATC
>CAXTOI010000117.1:0-2299 GCA_964245645.1 uncultured Novosphingobium sp.
GGCGGCCGCCGGCGCCGCGACCGCCGCCTTCAATCCGCAGAGCAGCGACCGGCAGAATGCCCTGCTGGCCGGCGGCGCGTCGGCGGTGCTGACCGTACTCGATGGCGAGCGCAACCTGGCCAGCGTCGCGGCGCGGCGCGAACGGTCGGGCTATGCGCTGGCCAGCGAAGCGCTCGGCGGCGATCTGGAAGGTTTCGTCACCGCCGCGGCGATGGACGGCTTGCTGGCCTCATCGCGCTCCAGCCTGGGCGTGCTCGAGGCGGAGGCGGACAAGCCCGATTTCGTGCCCCGCCTGCTCGGGCTGACCGCCAATCTCGAGGCGACCACCACCGAGACCACGATCCACACGCATAATCTGATCGGCAGACTGCCTGGCCGCCATCCCGAAAGCGGCGCAGTGCTGGTGCTGGCGCATTGGGATCATTTCGGCATCTGCGCCCAGCCCCCGGCCGAACATCTGATCTGCAACGGCGCGATCGACAATGCCAGCGGCGTCGCGGCGCTGACCGAAATCGCGCGGCGGCTGGCCAAGGCCCCGCCGATGGACCGGGATGTCTATTTTCTGAGCACCACCGGCGAGGAACTCGGCCTGCTCGGGGCCGAAGCCTTTGCCGAGGACCCGCCGCTGCCGCTCAAGAACATCGTTGCCGCCTTCAACCTCGATTCGGTCGCGATCGCACCCGCCGGCACCGCGGTGGGCATCGTCGGCAAGGGCATGACCGGCCTCGAACACGGGATCGTCCAGGTCACCCATACGCTGGGCCGCCGCTTGTCCAACAGCACCGCGCCCAATGCCTATATCGGCCGGCAGGATGGCTGGGTACTGCTGCACCACGATGTGCCCACGGTGATGATCACCAGCGCTTACGGCGAAATCGCCCGGCTGGAGCATTTCTTTGACACCGATTACCACCGGCCCAGCGATGTGGTGAAGCCGGGCATCGAACTGGGCGGCGCCGCCGAAGATGTTGCGCTGCACGTCGCGCTGGTCCACTGGTTCGCCGATCCGCACAACTATCCGGCGGCGGGCGGCTGAGTTCATTGACGCGGCAGCACGCGGGCCATATTCAGGGTCCGGCGTCTTTTCGCCGTGGAGGGACACAATGAACAAAATCCTGCTTCCGATCGCCATGCTCGCCCTGATCGTGGCGCCGGCCGCCAACGCCGCGCAGTGCCGCGACTCCGCCTCCGGCAAATTCGCCAAATGCGGCGCCCCCGGCGCGGTCCCCGCCAGCCAGTACGTACCCAAGACAAAGATGGCCAAGACTGCACATGCCAAAGCGGCGCCCATGGCCGCCGCTGCCCCCGCCGCCAAACCCGGCCTGATGTCGATGCTCAAGCCCAAGGCCAAGCCAACCCCCGCAGCCAAGGCAGCCCGCTGCAAGACCGCCAAAGGCAAGTTCACCAAATGCGGCACCCCCGGCGCCGTCCCAGCCTGACCAAATCTTTCCCGGAGAAGGCCCATAGTCGCTGACTTAGAAGCTTCGTCGCCCTGGGCTTGACCCCATAGGCTTGAAATAGCCCCTCTTCGTCGCCCCGGGCTTGACTCGGGGTTGGGCATTCTTCGGGCTGGAGCAAAATGGTTTGGGCTCGATCAACCTCGGATTCGCGCATTTTTGCAACGCTTATCCGACAAGAAGCACTGTCCCGGATCAAGTCCGGGACGACGATACATCATTATCTTAACGCCTACGGAATCAAGTCCGTGCTGACGTGATAAAGTTATCCTAATGCCTTCGCCCGTCAGACGAAAAAAACCGGAACTACATCAACCTGACAATCCTGCGCCGGCAAGAAACCCGCCCGCCCACTTTTTCTCGCGCGCCCCTAGCCCTTTGCTCCAGCCCTGTTTACATGACCCGCCACGAATCCCCTCGCGCGAGATCAAGTGGCACGCATGGACATCCCCCTCGGCCTCACTTTCGACGATGTCCTGCTGCGTCCCGGCGCCTCGGACATCGTGCCCGGCATGGCCGACACCAGCACCCGCCTGACTCGCGAGATCACGCTCGATATCCCGGTCATCTCCTCGGCGATGGACACCGTGACCGAGGCCGACATGGCGATCGTCATGGCCCAGATGGGCGGCATCGGCGTGCTTCACCGCAATCTCACGGTCGAGCAGCAATGCGCCGCCGTCCGCGCGGTCAAGCGCTTCGAAAGCGGCATGGTCGTCAACCCGATTACCATCACCCCCGATGCCACGCTCGGCGATGCGCAGGCGCTGATGACCGCCAACCGCATCAGCGGCATCCCGGTGGTCGAAGCCGACGGCCGTCTCGTCGGCATCCTTACGAAC
>CAXTOI010000117.1:2309-9146 GCA_964245645.1 uncultured Novosphingobium sp.
CGTGCGCTTCGCCGCCGATGCCGCGCAGCCGGTGCGCGAATTGATGACGCGCGACAATCTCGCCACCGTGCGCCTCGGCGTCGGCCAGGAAGAAGCCCGCCGCCTGCTCCATCAGCGCCGCATCGAAAAGCTGCTGGTGGTCGATGATGCCTATCGCTGCATCGGCCTGATCACGGTCAAGGACATCGAGAAGGCCGTAACCTATCCCAACGCCACCAAGGACGGCGCCGGCCGCCTGCGCGTCGCCGCCGCCACCACCGTCGGCGACAAGGGCTTAGAGCGCACCGAAGCGCTGCTCGCCGCCGAATGCGATGTCGTCGTCATCGACACCGCGCATGGCCATAACCGCGATGTCGCCCGCGCCGTCGAGCGCGTCAAACGCTTGTCCAATTCTGCCCAGGTAATCGCCGGCAACATCGCCACCGCCGAAGCCGCCCGCGCCCTGATCGATGCCGGGGCCGACGCGGTCAAGGTCGGCATCGGCCCCGGCTCGATCTGCACCACCCGCATCGTCGCCGGCGTCGGCGTGCCCCAGCTCACCGCCGTGATGGAAGCCAGCGAAGAAGCGCACAAGGCCGGCGTCCCGGTCATCGCCGATGGCGGGCTGCGCACCTCGGGCGACGCTGCCAAGGCGCTCGCCGCCGGCGCCTCGACGATCATGGTCGGCTCGATGCTCGCCGGCACCGCCGAAGCCCCGGGCGAAACATTCATCTTCCAGGGCCGCGCTTACAAATCCTATCGCGGCATGGGATCGGTCGGCGCGATGGCCCGCGGCAGCGCCGATCGCTATTTCCAGCAGGACATCAAGGACCAGATGAAACTGGTGCCCGAAGGCATCGAAGGCCAGGTCCCGTTCAAGGGCCCGGCCAAGGATGTCATCCACCAGCTTGTCGGCGGCATCAAGGCCGCCATGGGCTATACCGGCGCGGCCACCATCGAAGAGTTGCAAGCCAAAGGCAAATTCATGCGCATCACTAACGCCGGCCTGCGCGAAAGCCACGTCCACGATGTGACGATCACTCGGGAAGCGCCGAATTATCCCGCGCGGTGAGGGTGAAGGATAAAGCGATAGACCTGGGGCCAGGGGCCCCAGGCCCCGGTCATTTTTTGTGGCGCGCCGATCAAGCTTGGTGCAATGCCGCAGCGCCGCAGGCTTTAGAGCCGCTCCGCGGCGAATTGTATTCAAGAGATTGCACGCCACGAAAAATGACGGGGAGCACGAGGGGATTACCCCTCGTACCTACCTCTTCTACTTCACCTTCCACCTCATGACCCCCGCCGCCCGCGTCCAGGCCGCGATCGAAATCCTCGACCAGATCATTACCGCCGCCCGCGACAACGGCGCCCCGGCGGACCGCCTCGTCACCGAATATTTCCGCACCCGCCGCTTCGCCGGCAGCGGCGATCGGCGGGCGGTGCGCGAACTGGTCTACGCGGCCGTGCGCGCATGCGGCGAGATCCCCGCAACCGGCCGCGCCGCCATGTTGCGGCTGGCTGCAAGCGACGCCGCGCTGGCAGACCTGTTCGATGGATCGCGACATGCCCCGGCACAGGTAGTAACGGGCGAGGCGGTCGCGATTGCAGGCTTGGTCCCGGCGTGGCTGGAGAAAGCCCTGGCCGACAGCGGGATTGCGGGGGATGCGCTGGCGGCATTGCTGGGTCGCGCCCCGCTGGACATCCGCGTCAACACGCTGAAGGCAGACCGCGCGACCCTCGCGCTGCCGCTTCCAGGCGAACTGACCGCTGCACCACAAGGGCTGCGCCTGCCGGCCGGCACCGTAATCGAGCAATGGCCCGCTTATCAGGATGGCCGCATCGAGGTCCAAGATACCGGCTCGCAGATCGTCTGCCAGGCGGTCGCCGCGCGACCCGGCGAAACGATCATCGATCTCTGCGCTGGTGCGGGCGGCAAGACGCTGGCGCTGGCGGCAGCGATGGACAACCGCGGCCGCTTGCTGGCCTGCGACATCGATCGCGCGCGGCTGTCACGGCTGCTGCCCCGGGCGAAGCGCGCGGGGGTGGTGGTGGCAGAGACGCTGCTGCTGAACCCCGACCACGAGGCGGCAGCCCTGGCACCCTGGCTCGGCCGCGCCGATGCGGTGCTGATCGACGCACCCTGTTCAGGCGTTGGCACCTGGCGCCGCAACCCCGAGGCGCGCTGGCGCCTGACTTCCAGGCAGCTGGCCCGCTTCGTCGCCACACAGGCGCGTCTCGTCGATTTGGCAGCGCCATTGGTCTCTGCTACAGGGCGGTTGATCTACATCACTTGTTCGCTGCTGGATGCCGAAGGACCTGACCAGATCGCCGGCTTCCTGCAACGATCGCCCGGCTGGCGCGTAGAGTCATTGGACCTGCCAGCCGGCAGCCCGCATCGCGACGGCACGCGCCTGACCCCAGGTCGGGATAGCACCGACGGCTTTTTCGTCGCGCGGCTGGTTCGGCTATGATAGGTAATAACACTGGGACGTATAACACTGGGAGTCCCGCCCCGCTGCGGGGTTGGGCACAAGCCGAGGACTTGTTGATGCGCTATTCACCCGCTGCCCTGGCCCTCTCGCTGCTTGCGGCGGTGACAGCCAGCGCCAGCCTGTCGGCCCCGAACCCACCGCTCGATCCACGCGCCGCCGCGCTGGAAGCGCAAGGCCGTGCCGCTCTTGCCAGTGGCGACAACATCAAGGCGACTGACGGCCTCGAAGCCGCGCTCGCGGTGCAACCGGGCAGTGCGATGATCGTGCTGGACCTGGCCGAGGCCGCACGCCAGCGCAGCATGCCGGGTGAAGCACTGCATTATTACCGCGTCGTGCTGACCGACGATCCTAACAATATCAGCGGTTTGGCAGGCGAGGGCGCAACCCTGGCGCAAATGGGCGCGCTCGACAAGGCGCGACGCAACCTGGCCCAGCTTCAGGGATTATGCGGTCAGGATTGCCCAGCCGCGCGGACACTGGCCGATACCATCGCCAGGGGACCGACCCCGCAGGTGGCAACGAGTGTCAAGCCGCTCTCGGTGGTGACCGCTAATTGAGCTAGCGAGATTTTACCGGCGCCATCAGATCAAGCCGCGAAACTCGTCCAGAACCGCGCGATAGACCCGCTTCTTGAACGGCACGATCAGGTCCGGCAGCGTTTCCGGATCGACCCATTTCCACTCGCAGAATTCGGGATGCTTGTCGGCATCGATGCGGATGTCATGCTCACCGCCGGTAAACCGCACCAGCAGCCAGAACTGGCGCTGACCGCGATACTTGCCCTTCCAGATCGTGCCGACCAATTCGTCGGGCAGGTCGTAGAACAATTCCTCGCCGGTTTGCGCAATCACCGTGGCCAGATGCGCCTCGATCCCGGTTTCCTCGCGCAATTCGCGCAGGCCCGCCGCGCGCAGTTCCTCGCCCGGGTCGATCCCGCCCTGCGGCATCTGCCACACATCGCCCTCGCGGTTGTCGATCCGTTTGCCGACGAACGCCAGCCCTTGCGCGTTGACCAGCATCACCCCGACGCAGGGACGATACGGCAGGGTGGCGGGATCTGGCATTGACAAACTCCGGCAAACCGGCCCGAAAGGGGCGAGGCCGCGTATGATATGGCATGCAGCAAGCTACACGGTCCGGCGCGAAATGTTCCGCGCTGCGCCATAGGGGGTCGATTGCGGGTTGACTAGCAGGGGCGGGAGGCGTTGGGCCAAATAACAGTTGGGCGCCTGACAGATTTGCTCGGTTGCGGCGGCGGCACGGCTGCGCGAGGGGCGGCGACATAACGCTGCAGAGGAAGAACATGGCGACGATAGCGGCCGAAGACAGGTTTCAGACCAACGCGGCGGCGCCGGTGCCCGAGGCCGTCGTCGTGCGCTTCGCCGGCGATTCGGGCGACGGCATGCAATTGACCGGGGGGCAGTTTACCCTGTCCACCGCGCTGTCGGGCAACGATCTGGCTACATTCCCCGATTTTCCGGCCGAGATACGCGCTCCGCAGGGCACCCTGTTCGGCGTATCCGCGTTCCAGATCAATTTCGGCTCGACCGAAATCACGACAGCGGGCGATGCGCCCGACGTGCTGGTGGCGATGAACCCTGCCGCGCTGAAAACCAATGTCGGGGCATTGAAGCCGGGCGGGTTGATTATCGCCGACGCCGGCGAGTTCACGAAGCGCAACCTGGAAAAGGCAAAGTACGAGGTCAACCCGCTGACCGACAGCAGCCTGGCCAAATGGCAGCTGCTGTCCTTCGATATCAGCGCGCTGACGCTGGAATCGGTCAAGCCGTTCGGGCTGGGCAACAAGGAAGCGCTGCGCTGCAAGAACATGTGGACGCTGGGTCTGGCGTTGTGGATGTTCGACCGTGACCGCACGCCGCTGACCGAGTGGCTGAAGGACAAGTTCAAGAAGAACCCGGTGCTGGCCGAAGCCAACATCGCGGCGCTGAACGCCGGCCATGCTTACGGCGAGACCGCCGAAATCGGTGGGCAGGTGCATAAGCTGAGCATCCCCGCTGCGCCAAGTCCCTCGGGGCTGTACCGCACCGTCAATGGCGCCGAGGCGATCAGCTATGGCCTGGTCGCCGGTGCGCAGCTGGCGGGGTTGAAAATCTTTTTCGGCGGCTATCCGATCACGCCCGCCTCGGCGATCCTGCACAATCTGGTGAAGATGAAGGAATTCGGAGTCACCACGTTTCAGGCCGAGGACGAGATCGCGGCGATCTGTTCGGCGATCGGTGCGTCCTGGGCGGGCCAGTTGGGCGTGACCAGTTCGTCGGGCCCTGGCATCGCCTTGAAAGGTGAAGCCATGGGGCTGGCGGTAATCACCGAACTGCCGCTGGTGATTGTCAATTCGCAGCGCGGTGGGCCATCGACCGGCCTGCCGACCAAGACCGAGCAGTCGGACCTGTATCAGGCAGTCTATGGCCGCAATGGCGATGCCCCCATCCCGGTGGTGGCCGCGCGCAGCCCGGCCGATGCCTTCGCCTGCGCGGTGGAAGCCTGCCGGATCGCGGTGCAGTTCATGACTCCGGTGATCCTGCTGACCGACGGCTACATTGCCAACGCCGCCGAGCCGTGGCTGGTGCCCGATCCCGCAACATTCGCGCCATTCCCCGTGACATTCCTGGAGGAGTTCAACGGCGAGGCGCCCAATGGACAAAAAACCGTGCTGCCTTACAAGCGCGACGAGCGCGGCGTGCGCCCATGGATCAAGCCCGGCACACCCGGCCTGATGCACCGCATCGGCGGGATCGAGAAGGCGCCCGAAACCGGCGATCTCGACTATTCGCCCGACACGCACCAGACGCAGACACTGGCGCGGCTGGACAAGGTCAATGGCATCGCCAAGGCCATTCCGCTGCAGGATGTCAGCCTTGGCGAAACCAGCGGTACATTGGCTATCATCGGCTGGGGCAGCACCTTCGGCCCGATCCACCAGGCGGTGCGCCGGGCTCGTTCGCGCGGACTGTCGGTCAGCCATGTCCACGTTCGGCACATCTGGCCGCTGCCCGCCAATCTGGGCGAGCTGCTGCGGTCATTCGATCATGTGCTGGTGCCGGAAATGAACACCGGACAATTCAAGACCGTGCTGCGCGACCAGTTTCTCGTCGATGCCAAGCCGCTGAACAAGGTGTCCGGGCAACCCTTCACCATCGCCGAAATCGAGACGGCAATCGGACACTTCTTCGGCGCCTTTCATGATGACGAAGGCGGCGAACTGGCCGCCGACACCACGCAGCTCCCGAGCATCGAGGCGCGCAATCCATGAGCTTGGCAAGGTGGAGATGAACGGCGTCCGATGGACAGCCGCCAGATCATCTTCCGGCTCAAGGCCGAAGGCTGGTGGCTCGACCGGGTCAGGGGAAGTCATCATCATTTCAGGCATGATACCAGACCGGGTATCACGACTGTGCCACATCCCCGAAAAGATGTTAGACTCGGTACGCTCAAATCGATCGAATTGCAGTCGGGCGTGATCTTGCGAGACCGGACATGATGAGAAACTACCTGGGTGCGGTCTGCGGCGAAGCCGGGAATTATGGCATCGTGTTTCGGGATTTCCCCGGATGCGTGTCGGCAGGCGATACGCTGGATGGGGTGCTGCAAGCCGGCGCAGAAGCGCTCGACGGGCACATCGAAGGTATGCAGGAGGATGGCGAACTGATCCCGCTGCCCAGCCAGCATAGTCTGGCCGATGTATTGATCTGGCTGAACGAGGCTGATGACCCCTCCGGCGAGGTTTGGCTCGGCCTCTTTCCGGTAAAGGTGGAAATCAAATCGGCCCCGCAGTCGTTTGCGTTGCCGGTCGATGCTGCGATGATCCATGAAGTTTCGGCAGCGCTGGAAAACAATCCCGAAGCCGCCAGCCTGCGCCAATTTATCGAACGGGCCACCCGCCGCGAACTGGCTCGCCTCAAGCGATCAGCGTGAAAGGTGGCGATGGTCAGAACATGGCCGAACGGAAGAACCCTAGAAGGCTGATTTATTCACAGGAACTATACATGAACGACATGACTCCTCTCGCCAAGCTGACCATCAAGGACTGGGAGTCCGATCAGGAAGTCCGCTGGTGCCCCGGCTGTGGCGACTATGCGATCCTGAAAGCGGTGCAGCGGACTATGGTCGATCTGGGTTCGGATCCGGCGAAGACCGTGTTCGTCAGCGGCATCGGCTGCTCGAGCCGGTTTCCCTATTACATGGCCAGCTATGGTTTCCACACCATCCATGGCCGCGCCCCGGCGTTCGCCACCGGCATCAAGCTGGCCAATCCCGAACTCGATGTCTGGCTGGTGACCGGCGATGGCGACGGCATGTCGATCGGCGGCAATCACACCATGCATGTGCTGCGCCGCAACCTCGATTGCCA
>CAXTOI010000118.1:0-9113 GCA_964245645.1 uncultured Novosphingobium sp.
GGTTGGCGATGTTCGCAGCATCCTTGGCAGGGTCGAACTCAATGTTCACGAATTTTATGTAGGGGCAATTTAATCACCTTGCAATAGCGTCTCGTCCCTTCAACTCGTTAATATCACCCATACCGCGCCCGCATCGCCTCCAGCGAAGCCTCATGCGTCAGATCGAGCGATAGCGGCGTCACCGACACGAACCCGTCGGCAATCGCCTCCAGGTCGGTGGCGCTGCCCGCCGTATGTTCCATGCCATGCAGCCCGAACCAGAAATACGGATAGCCCCGCGGATCGGTCCCTTCGACCAGCGAACCGCGCGCGTAATCGTGGAACCCCTGCCGCACGACGCGGATGCCCACGACCCGATCTGCAGGCAGCGGCGGAAAATTGACATTGACCAGCGTGCGCGACGCAAACGGTGCGTCAAGCAGCGGCCGCAACACCTGCTCGCCCCACTTCGCCGCCGCCTCGAACGGCACCCGGTCGCCCATGCCCTCGCTCGCATAGACCTGGCTCAGCGCGATCGAGCGAATCCCCGCCAGCGCCCCCTCCAGCGCGGCGGAAACGGTGCCCGAATAGGTCACGTCATCGCCCAGATTGGCGCCGCGATTGACCCCCGACAGGATCAGCTCGGGCGGCTCGGGCATGACCTTGCGCAGCGCCATCGTCACCGCATCGGTTGGCGTCCCGCTGACCGAAAACCGCCGCGCATCATGCTTGCGCAACCGCACCGGCCGGGTCAGCGTCAACGAGTGGCCAGCGCCCGACTGCTCCTCGCTGGGCGCGCAGATCCAGATGTCATCCGACAGCTTGCGCGCGATCGCCTCGAGCACCACCAGCCCGGGCGCAAAAATACCATCGTCATTGGTCAACAAAATGCGCATCAAATCACCTTCGCCGGCAGCAGCACGTCGATCCCGCCCATATACGGCAGCAACGCCGCAGGCACTGTAACCGAACCATCGGCCCGCTGATAATTCTCCAGCACCGCCACCAGCGTCCGCCCGACCGCAAGTCCCGAGCCATTGAGCGTATGGACGAACTCGGTCCCAGGCTTCCGGTTCTCGTCGCTTGCCTCGGGTCGATACCGCGCATTCATCCGCCGCGCCTGAAATGGCCCGCAGTTGGAACACGACGAAATCTCGCGATAAGCGCCTTGTCCCGGCAGCCACACTTCCAGATCGTAAGTCCGTCGCGCCGTCGCGCCCATGTCTCCGGCGCACAGCAGCATCTTGCGATAAGGCAGTTCCAGCGCGACCAGGATCGCCTCGGCAGCCCGCGTCATCCGGTCGTGCTCGGCAGCAGAGTCTTCGGGCCGACAGATCGAGACCATCTCCACCTTGTCGAACTGATGCTGGCGAATATAGCCACGCGTATCTTTTCCCGCCGCGCCCGCTTCCGAGCGGAAACAGGGCGTCAGCGCCGTCAGCCGCAACGGCAGCATCCCGGCGTCCAGGATTTGCTCGCGCACCGAGTTGGTAAGCGACACTTCGGCGGTCGGAATCAGCCATCGCCCGTCTACGGTGCGAAACAGGTCGTCGCCAAACTTCGGTAGCTGGCCGGTGCCGAACACCGCTTCGTCGCGCACCAGCAATGGCGGCGCGCATTCGATATAGCCGTGATCGATCGTCTGCCGGTCGAGCATGAACTGCCCTAGCGCGCGCTGCAGCCTCGCCATTGCCCCGCGCAGAAACGTGAACCGCGCCCCCGAAATCGCCGCGCCGGTCTCGAAATCCAGGCCCAGCGCCGGCCCGATATCGGCATGCTCGCGCGGCGCAAAGTCGAACACCCGCGGCCGTCCCCAGCCTGCCACCTCGACATTGCCCGCCTCATCGTCGCCATCGGGAATGTCGTCATCGGGCAGATTGGGCAGCGCCGCCAACTCGTCGTGCAGCCGGGCGGACAGCGCCTTGTCTTCCGCTTCCAACGCCGGCAGCACCAGCTTCAGCTCGGCCACCTCCGCCATCAGTGCCGCCGCCTCGTCATCTGCCTTGCGCGCCTTGGCCGCCCCGATTGCCTTGGACGCCTCATTGCGCCGCCCCTGCGCTACCTGCATCCGCGTCGCCACCGCGCGCCGCTCGCCATCCAGCGCCACTATGTCAGCGGCCACAGGCGCCACGCCCCGGCGGGCCAGCCCGGCATCGAAAGCCTGCGGATTTTCGCGAATGGATCGAATATCATGCATCAGCGCGCGACTATTGGCCCCACCCCCAGCGGTCAAGTTTTGCGACGCTGATTTCCTCTCCTAAACGGGGGAGCAATGCCGGCGTGCCGGTGCATGGCATTGGTCATGAGAACAACTGATCGGGTATTATAGATCGCCGCGCTCAATCCTTGGCCTGCAGCTCAGCCCGGCTCGGCATTTCCCGGATACAGTCGACCGAACAATCGTCCTCGCTCGCTGAACAGCACGAGCAGCACCGCCAGGATGCCTGCGCTCGCCAGCCCGATCGCCAGCGGACGGGCCGAGCCGTCGTATGCCGCCCCGACCAGCGAGCCGAGGACCGATGCCAGGATCATGCGAATGAACGCCTGCGCCGACGCGGCCGCACCTGCGCTCCGCGCAAACGGCTGCATCGCCATCGAATTGAAATTGGCGCCGACAAAGCCGAGCAGGCACATGTTCATGGTCATTACCGGGACAAAGCTCCACAGCGTCTCATGTCCGCTGCTGGCCAGCACCAGCTGGATCAGGCTCGCGCAGATAAAGGCGATCAACGCCGTGTGCGAAACCCGCCGCGCGCCGAACCGCTCGACGATGCGCGAATTGATGAAGGCCGTAGTGGCCATCGTTAGCGCCATGCCCCCGAAAATCGCCGGAAAGCGTGTACCGGCGCCGAAATGCTCGGCCACGAGTTGCTGCGCGCTGTTGATATAGCCGAACAGCGCGCCCTGCATCAGCGCGATGCCCAGAACATAGCCGATCGCGCTGCGGGTGGTGACGATCCGCTGCACGCCGCGCAGCAAGGCGGCGGGGTGAATCAGCTGGTGGTGGCCGGGGTGCAGCGTTTCGGGCAGGCGCAGCCACGCCCAGGCCAGCGCCCCCAGGCCCAGCGCGGCCATCATCCCGAAAATCCATCGCCAGCCCGCCACCAGCAGCACCGCCTGGCCCAGCGTTGGCGCGATCATCGGCACGATCATGAACACCGTCGTAATCGACGACTGCAATCGCGCCATGCGGTCGCCTTCATAGCGATCGCGGATGATCGCCGGCGGCAGCACCGTCAGCCCCGCCGCGGCCAGCCCCAGCAGCGCGCGCGTGACCAGCAGCGCATCGAATGTCGTGACCAGCGCGCCCGCCAGGGTGAGCACGACATAGCCCGCGACGCAGCCCATCACCACCGGCCGCCGTCCGAAGCGATCGGCCAGGATGCCGGGCACGAGCGAGCCGATGCCGGAAAAGACAAGGAACAGGCCGACCACCAACTGCCGCTGGTTATCGCTGGTCGCGCCCAGATCATGCGAGATCCGCGCCAGCGCCGGCAGCATCGAATCGATCGCGAGCGCCTGCAACGCCTGCAGCATCGCCATCAACCCGACGAACTCGCGCGGGCCGATGTTCCGGACGGGCGGGCTGACGGCGGATTTGAGTGGGGGCGAGGCGAAGGAGTCCATGCCCGGGCCATGGCCGCAGTTGACGGTGAAGGCCAGCGGATCGTGCGGATGTGGCGCTATTTATGGGCAAAACGATTCTCCTCACGCTTGCGAAAGGAGATGTGGGCAGGACCGGGCGCCGGCCTTGCCAAAACTTTAGCCTGCATCGCTCTGTGCCGCTAGCATGCCCTGATGACCGTTCCCCAACCACCACCTTCCAGTGAAGTCGCCACCGGCCTGCGCAAGATCATCCACATCGACATGGACGCCTTCTACGCCAGCGTCGAACAGCGCGACGATCCGGCATTGCGCGGACTGCCGCTGGCGGTCGGCGGATCGCGGGAGCGTGGTGTAGTGGCGGCGGCCAGCTACGAGGCGCGGAAATTCGGGGTGCGGTCCGCCATGCCGTCGGTCCAGGCGGCGCGGCTCTGCCCCGATCTGATCTTCCGCCCCGCGCGCTTTCACGCCTATCGCGAAGTATCGGACCAGATCCGCGCGATCTTCCACGATTATACCGCAGCGGTCGAACCGCTGTCGCTCGACGAGGCCTACCTCGACGTCTCGCACGATATCAGGGGCATCGGCTCGGCCACGCACATAGCCGAACTGATCCGTGCCCGCATCCGCGCCGAGACCGGGCTGACCGCCAGCGCCGGAGTGTCGTACAACAAGTTCCTCGCCAAGCTCGCCAGCGACCAGAACAAGCCCGACGGCATCTGCATCATTCGCCCGGGCGAGGGCACCGCCTTCGTTGCGGCGCTGCCGGTGCGGCGGTTCCACGGCGTCGGCCCGCGCGGCGCGGAGAAGATGACCCGGCTCGGCATCGCCACCGGCGCAGACCTGCGCCAGAAGGATATCGCCTTCCTGCGCGAGCATTTCGGCGCGCAGGCGGATTACCTCTACCGGGCGGTGCGCGGCATCGATCTGCGCGCGGTCTCTGCCGATCGCCCCCGCAAATCGCTGGGCGGCGAGCGCACCTTCGATCGCGATATCGCCAGCGGGCAGGGGCTGCGCGAGGCGCTGGACAACATCATCGAGATCGTCTGGACGCGCATCGCCGCGGCCGCGGCGCGGGGCCGGACCGTCACGCTGAAGCTGCGCTTGTCCGATTTCTCGCTGCACACCAGGGCGCGCTCGCTGGCGCAGCCGGTGGCAGACCGCGCCGAATTTACCAGCCTTGCGCATGCGATCCTCGCCGAAGTCCTGCCGCTGCCCTTGCCGGTACGATTGATGGGGCTGACGCTGTCGGCGTTGGCCGGCGAGGAACCCGCGCCTGCCGCCGGCGATGGCGAAGACGCCGCGCAACTGGCGCTATTCTGAAGCCGCGCGTTGACGCTCGTAGGTCTGCAGCCATTCGGCCAGGTGCCAATGCAACCGGGGGTTGCTGTCCGCCGGCAATCCGCCCGGCGCAAACCAGCCCGCCGCGATGATCTCGCGGCCATCGGGCCGCGGGGTATCTTGCGTCGTGCCGGCAATGATATGCTGTTCGCTCTTCATCCCGTGCCAGCCTCCGTGGATGACCGCCACGGCGATCGGGTCGGCGAGCATGCAGGCGGTCTCTTCGGCCAGCTCGCGCGTGGCCGCATCGCTCGGCGCTTCACCGCGGCCGATGCCGCCGCCCGGCAACGACCAAAGCGGCGAGCCGTAGGAGTGGCGAACGAGCAGCACCTCACCCCGTGCATTGACCGCCAGAACCAGGCAGCCGACCACCACCGGCCGCCGGACCCGCCACCACGCCTGCCGGATCAAATGGGCCAGACGCAACGCGACCCGGTGCCAGGGCGCAGGCAGCAGTTCAGGCGAAGCACGTCACCGGCTGGCGCGCCGCGCCGAGCAGGCGCGCGACCGGCTGGTCGCTGTCACCCCGCGCCGCCGCGTCGAACACCGCGCGCTTGTCCGCACCCCGCATCACGAACAGCAATTCGTCGCTGGCCAGCAGTGCTGGAATGGTCAGCGAAATGCGATCGAACGGCGCCTCGGGCGGCAGTGGATCGGGGGTCAGACGGCGGACGGGCAGGGGGTCGTCGATGCGCGGATCGGTGTTGGGGAACAGCGATGCGATATGCCCGTCGCCGCCCATCCCCAGCCATGCCAGCGCGAAGTGCGGCGGCGCCGCGTCCTCCCGCAACGGCACGATCCGCGCGCCTGCCGGTTCGAGCAATTCGCGGATGCGCCCGACATTGCTCGCCGGATTGTCTTCGGGAACAATCCGGTCATCGCCGGGCCACACCGCGATCCGGGCGAAGTCCAGCCCGGACTTTGCCAGTTCGGCCAGGATCGGGAACGGCGTCTTCCCGCCCGGCAGGGTGATCGCGATCTCGCCGCTGGAGCGCGCCAGCGCGCCGCGCAGCCGCCCGTCCAGCCACGCCGCGATGGCGCCGTCGCTGGCATCTTCGATCAGATCGATGTTGGCCATGGCGCGGCCAGCTACTTGGCAATCTGGTCGAGAAACCACACGCGCTGTTCAGCCTGGTCGGTCCAGTCGTCGGCGAGCCCCTCGGTGGCGTTGTCGCCGGCCTCGGTGGCGGCGCTCTTGGCTTCGCGAATCGCCAGCACCAGCGCGCTGTTGTCGGCCTTCAACTCGCGCACCATGGCCATGGCATCCAGGTTGGTATTGTCCTGCCCGGTGATCCGCGCCTTGGCGCCGATGGCGGCGATCGAGGTCAGCGTGGGGGCGCCATTCTTGCGCACGCGCTCGGCAATGATGTCGGTCAGTGCGAAGATTTCCGTGCCCTGGGTGTCGAACAGCAGGTGCAGATCGTGAAAATGCGGCCCGGCGACGTGCCAGTGGAAATTCTTGGTCTTGATATAGAGTGCGAAAAGATCGGCCAGCAGCCCGTTCAGGCTGTCTACCAATGCCGCTTTGCTGTTATCGCCCATGGCCATGCTCCTTTGCTTGTGGCGGCCTCATAACAAGCCGGGGCTGATCGGCCCATACCTCATTTGTGCGATCAGTAATCACCGATAGCGATCGATGAGGGCCGGCCGCTGGCGCTCACGCTCACTTCGATCTTCCGCCTTTGAGAAAGGTGGCAGCCCGCAGGCTTCAGCACAATTCCACCGCGGATGTCATGGCAAGCCACCCCCTCCGTCTCGCTGCGCGAGCCACCTCCCCCAGGGGGGAGGATTGTGCGTGACATTGACCGCACGATGCACGATGCGGTGTTCGCTTCGCGGCGCAACCGATCGATTGCGGCATTGCATGGACTTGACCGTTCGTTCTGGTAGAGCGCGCCAGCATTGGGTGCTGGTCGCAGATTCGCGGACCATTCACTTGTCGTTCACCTTCCCGGCGGCACTCGCACGACCGGGGTAAAGGTTGGTTTTTGAGGATGGCTTGTCCATGATAAATGTCTTTGCGCAGCCTTCGCGCCTGCGCTGCGGCCCCCGTCGCCCCGTCCGCTCGGCCCTGATCGTCTCTTCCGCGTTGATCCTGCCCGGCACCGCCTGGGCCGATTGCACCGCTACCGGTTCGACCGTGACGTGTGACGGTGCCTCGGCGAGCTATACCAATCTCAGTCCGGGTCTGGCCGTAACCGCCGATGCCACGTCGGTGGTCGTTGCGCCGCTCTCGATCGGTGCGAACAGCACGCTCACCGTAGTGTCCGGCGGCAACATCCAAGGTTCGACCACGGCTGCCTCGGTGCAATTCGGCAACAATGCCACGATCACCAATAACGGCACCATCACCGCCAGCAGCGCCACGGCGATCCAGGTCGGCATCGGCAGCACGGTCACTAACAATGGCACGCTGACGACGGCGGCCGGGGCTTCGGCGGTGGCTTTCATCGCCGCACCGACGGTCAGCACGAACGGCACCTTCATCAACGGCGCGACCGCACCGACGGCGGTGATCGGCAACATCACGCTTGGTTACAACACCGGCACGAACGTCGGAACCTTCACCAACCTGTTCAACACCACCACTACCGCCACCTCGACTGCGACTTACGGCCTTACCGGCAGTGTCACCGGCCAAGGCAATATGAATATCGACAACGAGGGGCAATGGACCGGATCGCTGGCGCAGAGCAGTGTCGCCGCCGCTGCCACAACGGTGAACTTCACTAACGGCAAGAGCGCGAATTTCACAGGAACGATCGTTACCGAGGATACCACCACGCTGGTCAATAATGCCGCCGGGAATAATCTGGCGGCGGTCGGCTACGCCATGCTGTTGGGCAATGGCTCCGCCTTGGGCACTAACGCCGCGGGCAGCAGCCTCACCAACAATGGCACCTTGAGTATCGGCACCACCGGCACGCCGGCGCTGGTGACCATCAATGGCAATTTCGTGCAAACCGGCACCAACACCGTGACCGGCGTAACCCCTGTCCTGAACATGGCGATCACCGCCAGCAGCACGACAAACGGGCCATTGCCGGCCAGCGCCACGCAGCCCTACAGCCAGATTTATGCGATCGGCGGCACTGCCACACTGGGGGGAACCCTCAACGTAAACGTTTCGGGTGTTGCCTCGGTCGGCTCGAAATTCGATCTCATCGTCGCCGACAAGGGCATTATCGGCAATTTCGCTACGGTGAATGTGCTAAATGCCAGCGGCGTCACGCTGCCCTTTATCTCTTTCGGGACCGCCGGCACCATCGTGCCCGGCGCCACAGCCGGACAGCAGTATTATGAATTCGAGGTGCAGCGCGTCGGCACTTACGCCACGGACATCAAGGCTGCTGGTGCCGGCACCCCTAACCAGCTGGCAGTGGCGGCGGCATTCGATCCCATCGTGAAAATCGCCGACGCCACCGCGATCGGCACAGTCACCAATGAAACGGCGTTGATCGGCGAGATCGACCAGCTGAGCATCACGCAGGCAACCGCGCTATTCGATCAGCTGTCGCCCGCCGGCCTGCTCAGCTATGCCAATGCGTTGCGCGATGAAGCCAACAACTTCGAGCGCGCGATCAATCTGCGCCTGCAGGACCAGAACAGCGATCACGCCGAAGACGGCTGGTGGGGCTCTGCCAGCGGTCAGGTCGATGTGTCGAAAACTACGACCGACTCCTCGAAGCAGAAGATGTTCGGCTTCAATCTCGGCTACGACCTTAGCGGACCGCATCACGTGTTCGGTGTCGCCGGCACCGTGACCTTTGATTCGCTGCATAATCTGGACAGTACGCTCAAAGGCCACAACCGCGATTTCGCCTTTGCCGGCTATGGCGGATACGATGCCGGGCCGATCCACTTGACCGGACAGGTAGCCTATAATTTCGGCCATTTGAGCACCACCCGGACGCTGACTTTGGACACCGTCACCGATACCGCTTACGGCAAGGCCGGCGAGCATCTGTTCAAGGCCACCGGCACCGCCGGCTTCATGCTTCATGCCGGCGGCTATACTTTCGAGCCGTTCGGCGGCATCGATTTCATGCGCGGCAAGATCAATGGTTTCACCGAAACCAACGATGGCGCGGCTGCGCTGACCGTGTTGCCGATCAACGCCGACCGCACCGATCTGCTGGCCGGCCTGTCGCTGACGCGTTCCTCCGGCAAGCTGCGCCCCTATGTGCGGG
>CAXTOI010000119.1:0-3381 GCA_964245645.1 uncultured Novosphingobium sp.
TTATGCTGGCGCGATCATCGCAGCGCGCCGGCCATCTGCCACCAGCCGGGATATCGCGCTGCGATCCGCGCCGCCGCCACGTTACGCGTGGCGGCATCGTCATAGAGCCCAAAGCAGGTCGCGCCTGAGCCCGACATGCGCGCGCACCATGGCGCGGTAGTGCGCAGCGCCGTCAGCACATCGGCAATCGCGGGGCACAGTTTCACTGCGGGTGCCTCCAGATCGTTGCGCCCGGTCAGCGCGATCGCGCGCGCGGTCCCGGCCGGCAGGGGGCCGCGATCCTGCCCATCCCACGCCTTGAACACCGGCCCGGTCGATAGCGGCAGCCGCGGGTTCACCAGCAGCACCGGGCAACCGGCCAGATCGTCCGGTCCCGGCGTCAACTCGGTGCCGGTGCCGCGGCCCAGCACGGTGCGGCTGGTGACGCAGGCGGGGACATCGGCGCCGAGGCCGGCGGCGATCTGCTCCCAGCCATCGGGCAGTCCGATTGTGCGTGAAATGAGGCGAAAGACGGCCCCGGCATCCGCCGAGCCGCCGCCCAGCCCGGCGGCCACGGGTAAACGCTTGTCCAGGCGTAACGCCCATGGCGCGGCATGGGGTAGCGCAGTCAGTGCAGACATGACGATATTCTCGCCGCCTTCGCCTAGCAGACCGGCAAATTCTCCGTGTAAGGTCAGCATATCCGGTTCCTCCCCGTCGGGGGACGAACTGATCGGTCCCACTTCGAGCCGGTCGCCATCGTCCACGAAGGCGAACAGCGTTTCCAGCTCATGATAGCCATCCTCGCGCCGCTGGCGGACATGCAGCGCGAGGTTGATCTTGGCGTAAGCGATTTCGGCCATGACCAGCGGCGGACAAGTCAAACGCTTATCCCGGACGACAAAAGGAAAGCAGCCCTTCGAAAGGCTGAGGGTGGACGGGGTGTGGGCTCGGAACGGGCAATAAACGCTGGCCCCTACATATTCGGATAATTCGGACCGCCGCCGCCTTCGGGCGCAACCCATTCGATGTTCTGTGTCATGTCCTTGATGTCACAGGTCTTGCAATGCACGCAGTTCTGGGCGTTGATCTGCAGCCGCGGCGCACCGTCCTCGACCCCCAGATATTCATACACCCCCGCCGGGCAATACCGCGCTTCCGGCCCGGCAAAGATCGGCAGGTTCACCCTGGTCGGGATCGCCGGGTCCTTCAGCACCAGATGGCAAGGCTGGTCTTCCTCATGATTGGTGAACGACAGCGCCACTGACGACAGCCGGTCGAAGGTGACGACATTATCCGGCTTGGGATAGGCTATCGGCTTGAACAGATCGGCGCGCATTGTCGTCGATGCGTCGGTGTGGTGCTTCATCGCCGGGAAGATCGGCAGCTTCAGGTAACGCAGCCACATGTCGATATCCGCCAGCGCCGAACCGAACAGGTCGCCGTTGAACTTGGCGACCAGCGGCTCCGAATTCTGCACCAGCTTGAGTTCGGTGGCGATCCAGCTGCTGCGCACGGCGGCGTCATATTCGCTCAAGGCATCGTGCTCGCGCCCCGCGGCCATTGCAGCGGCAATGGCTTCGGCCGCCAGCATCCCGCTTTTCATCGCGGTATGGCTGCCCTTGATGCGCGGCACATTGACGAAGCCGGCCGAGCAACCGACCAGCGCGCCGCCGGGGAACGCCAGCTGCGGCACCGATTGCCAGCCGCCTTCGTTGATCGCCCGCGCGCCATACGACACGCGGCGCCCGCCTTCGAGCAGCTCGCGGATCGCCGGATGGGTTTTCCAGCGCTGGAATTCCTCAAACGGATAGACGTAGGGATTTTGGTAATCGAGCGCGGTGACGAAGCCGAGCGCGACCTGATTATTGGCCTGGTGATAGAGGAACGCCCCGCCCCAGCTGTCGCTTTCGGACAGCGGCCAGCCCTGCGTATGCAGCACCCGGCCCGGAACATGCTTGCCGGGGTCGATATCCCACAATTCCTTGATGCCCAGGCCATAGATCTGCGGCTGGCAATCGCGCTCCAGATCGAATTCTGCCTTCAGCCGCTTGGTCAGATGGCCGCGTGCGCCCTCGCAGAACAGCGTATACCGGGCGAGCAGGTTCATGCCCGGCGCGTAATCGCCTTTCTCGCTGCCGTCCCTGGCTATCCCCATGTCGCCGGTCTGCACGCCGATCACGGCACCAGCTTCATCGTACAAGATCTCGGCGGCGGGGAAGCCGGGGAATATCTCGACCCCGAGTTCCTCGGCCTTGCCGGCCAGCCAGCGGCACAGGCTGCCGAGCGATCCGGTATACGCGCCGTGGTTGGACATGAACGGCGGCATCAATGCATGCGGGATCGGCAGCTTGCCGCTCTTGGTCAGGTACCAGTGCCAATTGTCGGTCACCGGAGTGGCGGCCATCGGGCAATCGTCGGTGCGCCAGTCGGGCAACAGCTCATCCAGCGCACGCGGATCGACCACCGCGCCCGACAGGATATGCGCGCCGATCTCCGAGCCTTTTTCGAGGATGCACACCGACAGCGCGGCATCGACCTGTTTCAACCGGATCGCTGCCGCCAGCCCGGCGGGGCCGCCGCCAACGATCACCACGTCATAAGGCATCGATTCCCGTTCGCTCATCACCTTGTCCGTTCTCACTGATTTCCAACGGAGCCTTGATTGCTGCGCGGCGACAGGTCAAGAGCCGTGCATGGATGTCGAAGCCCGATCCGGCCGCGCCGAAGACCCGTCCGGTGATGTGGCCGCCGTGCTGCACTGGTGGCGCGAGGCGGGGGTGGATTACGGCTTCGACGATGCGCCGCGGCAATGGATCGTGGCGGCGGACGACCAGGATAAGGCAACGGCGACGGCCGATCGAGACAGCTTGACCGCCGTCAGGCCGCTGCCGGTAGCGGTGGCGCGCGGGGCGATCGGCGGCGATCGAGCGCTATGGCCTGCCGCCTTGCCGGCATTTGCCGAGTGGTGGTTGCGCGAGCCGGCGCTCGATGACGGCCAGTTGCGCGGGCGCGTGCCGCCGCGCGGGGGCGTGGCCGCGCCGCTGATGATCCTGGTGCCTGAACCCGAAGCGGAAGATAGCGAGGTGCTGCTGTCGGGACCGCAAGGCCGGCTGCTGGCGGCGATGCTGCCGGCGATGGGGCTGCGTGCGGAGCAGGTCTATCTTGCCAGCGCGCTACCGCGCCATATGCCCATGGCCGATTGGCGCGATCTGGCGGCGCAGGGGCTGGGCGAGGTTTTGCGCTTACACATCGCGCTGGCGCAACCGCAGCGGATCATCGCCTTCGGACGCCATCTTCCGCCGTTTCTGGAGCCGGAAGGGTTCGAGTCGCCGCCTGCGGGCAACGTTCCGACGCAAAACGATCCGAATTTACGCGTTTTTCGGCATGAGAACACAAGCG